>NZ_JACFSZ010000009.1 GCF_014805525.1 Rhabdothermincola sediminis
ACCCACCATCCGGCACGCCTCGGACACGTTACCGAGCTCCTCAGCCAGCTCGAGCACACGCCGGCGCCGCTGATAGATGATCTCTGTCGGGGTCATGGTGATGGACTCCTCTGGGTCAGTGGAACGAACCACGGGTCCATCACCACCCCCACACCAACGAGGGCGGTGTCAACTCAACCCCCGGACAGGACGAGCTAGCTCCTGCCGGCCTCACCGGCCGGCGACGGACGGGAGCCAGCTCGGGCGTGCGGCTTCGAAGGCCGCGATGTCCGCCTCGTGCTGGAGGGTGATCCCGATGTCGTCGAGGCCTCGCAGGAAGCGGTCCCGGGTGGCGTGGTCGAGGGGAAAGGTGGCCTCGATGCCGGCCTCGGGAGCGGCGATGGTCCTGGCAGCGACGTCGATGGTGATCTCCAGCGCGGGGTCGGCCTGCACGGCCCGCATCAGCTGGTCGGCCACCTCCGCGTCGACCTGCACGGGGACGAGGCCGTTCTTGGTGCAGTTGTTGCGGAAGATATCGGCGAAGCGGGGGGAGACCACGGCCCGGAAGCCGTAGTCCATGATCGCCCACACCGCGTGCTCCCGGGAGGAGCCGGTGCCGAAGTTGGGGCCGGCCAGCAGGATGCTGGCCCCCGCGTGGTGCGGTTGGTTCAACACGAAATCCGGGTCGTCGCGCCACTCGGAGAACAGGCCGGCGCCGAAACCGGTGCGCTCCACCCGCTTGAGCCAGTCGCTCGGGATGATCTGATCGGTGTCGACGTCGGAGCGATCAAGTGGCACCGCGGTGCCGGTGACGACGGTGACGGGTTCCATCGGTGCGTTCCTTTCGGTCCGGTTCTCGGCTCAGTCCAGGTCGTCCGGGGTGGCGATGGTGCCGGCGATCGCCGTGGCCGCCGCGACCGCCGGGGACACCAGATGGGTCCGCCCGCCCCGACCCTGCCGCCCTTCGAAGTTGCGGTTGCTGGTGGAGGCGGCTCGTTCGCCGGGCGCGAGCTTGTCGGGGTTCATCGCCAGGCACATGGAGCAGCCGGGCTCGCGCCAGTCGAATCCCGCGGCCCGGAAGATCTCGTGCAGGCCCTCCCGCTCGGCCTGGTGCTTCACCGCGAACGACCCGGGCACGACCATGGCCCGCAGGCCGTCCCGGACCCGCCGCCCCTCCACGACCGCGGCCGCGGCGCGCAGGTCCTCGATCCGGCTGTTGGTGCACGAGCCGATGAAGACCGTGTCGACCGGGATCTCCCGCATGGGCGTGCCCGGGGTGAGCCCCATGTAGTCGAGGGCCCGGTTGGCGGCTTCGCGCTGGCTGGGCTCGGTGAAGCTGTCGGGATCGGGCACCGTGGCCGTGATCTCCACCACCTGCGAGGGGTTGGTGCCCCACGAGACGAACGGCACCAGCGACGAGGCGTCGAGCTCCACGGTCTTGTCGAACGTCGCGCCCTCGTCGGTGGGCAGGCTGCGCCAGTGGTCGAGCGCGGCCTCCCACTGCTTGCCCCGCGGGGCGAACCGGCGGCCCTCGAGGTAGGCGAAGGTGGTGTCGTCCGGGGCGACCAGCCCCGCTCGGGCACCGGCCTCGATCGACATGTTGCACACCGTCATCCGTCCCTCCATCGACAGGCCCCGGATCGCCGAGCCGCGGTACTCGATGATCGAGCCGATGCCACCGTGGGTGCCGATGCGCCCGATGATGGCCAGGATGATGTCCTTGGCCGTGACCCCCGGGGGCAGCTCGCCGTCGACGGTGACGCTCATGGTGCCCGGCCGGAGCTGGGGGAGGGTCTGGGTGGCCAGCACGTGCTCTACCTCGCTGGTGCCGATGCCGAAGGCCAGGGCTCCGAAGGCGCCGTGGGTCGAGGTGTGGCTGTCCCCGCAGACGATGGTCATGCCCGGCTGCGTGAGGCCCTGCTCGGGGCCGATGACGTGGACGATGCCCTGGCCGGGGTCGCCCATCGGGTACTCGGTGATGCCGAACTCGGCGCAGTTGGCCCGAAGCACCTCGACCTGCTTGCGCGACACCGGGTCGGCGATCGGCCGGTCGATGTCGGCGGTGGGGACGTTGTGGTCCTCGGTGGCCACCGTGAGGTCGGGGCGGCGGACCCGGCGGCCCGCCAGACGCAGGCCGTCGAAGGCTTGGGGAGAGGTGACTTCGTGCACCAGGTGCAGGTCGATGTAGAGGAGGTCGGGCTCCCCCTCGGCCCGGCGGACCACGTGCTGGTCCCAGATCTTGTCGCTCAACGTGCGGGGTGTGGCCATGCGCTCCCCTCCGGGCTCGGATGTCTGGTGGCGTGCTGCCGGACATCTCCAAGTATCTCAGGATATGAGACGCTAATCTCGTAATGTGGAAGCCAGTCTAAGCGGCGTGGGTGTCATCGACAAGGCGGTGGCGGTGCTCGCCGCCCTCGAGAGCGGCCCCCGCTCGCTCACCGGCCTGGTGGAGGCCAGCGGCCTGCCCCGCGCCACCGCCCACCGCCTCGCCGTCGCCTTGGAGGTGCACGGGCTGGTGCGACGCGACGAGGAGGGCCGGTTCGCGCTCGGGGTGCGCCTG
This sequence comes from Rhabdothermincola sediminis, assembly GCF_014805525.1. Classification (NCBI taxonomy): domain Bacteria; kingdom Bacillati; phylum Actinomycetota; class Acidimicrobiia; order Acidimicrobiales; family Iamiaceae; genus Rhabdothermincola; species Rhabdothermincola sediminis. The sequence goes on from NZ_JACFSZ010000009.1 coordinate 2,540, forward strand.
GTGTCCCTCGGCCGGGCCGCGGCGGAAGCCATCCCCCTCGCTCGGGCGGCGGGCCCCGCGCTGAGCGAGTTACGGGATCGCACCGGTGAGAGCGTGCAGCTCTACGTGCGGGAAGGTGACCGCCGGGTCTGCATCGCGGCCCTCGAGTCACCCCACGGGTTGCGGACCATCGTCCCCATGGGGGCGTCGCTCCCCCTCGGGGTGGGGTCCGCGGGGCGGGTGCTCGCGGATGAACGGGAAGGTGCCAAGCCCTGGGTGGCTAGCGTCGGCGAGCGGGAGGCGGGCGTGGCCTCGGTGAGCGCGGCGGTGCGCGATCTCGACGGGCGGGTGGTCGCGGCGGTGAGCGTGTCAGGCCCGATCGAGCGCACCACCCGCCGCCCGGGTCGCAAGTACGGGGACGCGGTCGCCGCGGCCGCCAGGCGGATCGAGCGGTCGGCCGGGTTGGCCTAGCTACCCTGGCGCACGGTGACCCAGCACCTGGCGGCCATCGACATCGGAACCAACTCGATCCACCTCGTGGTGGCCCGGTTCGGGGAGGGCACCCAGTTCGAGGTGGTCGCCCGGGAGAAGGAGATGGTGCGCCTCGGGTCCGGGCCGGGGGACCTGAAGCAGCTCCAGCCGGACTCGATCGAGCGGGGCATCGAGACGCTGCGCCGCTTCCGTCGGATCGCCGACATCTCCGGGGCGAAGGTGTACGCGGTGGCCACCAGCGCGGTGCGCGAGGCGCACAACGCGCACGTCTTCCTGGATCGGGCCCGGCAGGAGGCCGGCATCGAGGTCGAGATCGTCTCGGGTGTGGAGGAGGCGAGGCTCATCCACCTGGGGGTCCTGCAGGCCTTGGCCGTCTACGACCGGCGGCTGGTCCTGATCGACATCGGCGGCGGCAGCACCGAGGTGCTGGTCGGCGAGCGGGGCGAGACGCTCACGGCCGCCAGCCTGAAGCTGGGCGCGATCCGGCTGACCCGGCGGTTCTTCCGGACCGAGCGCCTGCACCCTGGCGCGGTCGACTCCTGCCGGCGCTACGTCCGCTCCAACCTGGTCCCCGTGGCCCGGGAGGTGAGGCGGCTGGGCTTCGAGCTCGCGGTGGGCAGTTCCGGGACGATCCAGACCGTGGCGGCGATGGCCAACGCGGCGCGCGGGGAGCCGGCCCCCAGGACCTTCAACGGCTTCGAGCTGGGGCGCAGCGAGGTCGTCGCCGCGGTGGAAGCCCTCATCGCCGCCGACACGGTCGGGCAGCGCCGCCGCCTGGCGGGCGTGGACCCGGCCCGAGCCGACATCCTCCTCGCCGGTGCCATCATCCTCGAGCAGGTGACCGGCGAACTGGGCATCGAGCGGTTGACCGTCTCCGACTACGCGCTGCGGGAAGGGGTGCTGCTCGACGCGCTGGCCCGTGAGCGAGGCGGCGCCCTCCATCACCTCCAAGACCTCCGCCGCCGCAGTGTGATGCATCTCCTGGAGCTGATGGACGACGACCCCGAGCACTCCCGCCGCGCCGCGCGGCTGGCTCTCTCGCTGTTCGACCAGACGCGCCGCTGGCACGGGCTCGGTGACGCGGCCCGTGAGCTGCTCGAGGCGGGCACGCTGCTCGCCAACGTGGGCCTGTTCGTCTCCCACAGCGGGCACCACAAACACAGCTACTACGTCATCCGGAACTCCGATCATCTCTCGGGGTTCACCGACCATGAGATCGAGCTCATCGCCCTGATCGCCCGCTACCACCGCAAGAGCGCTCCCAAAGCCAAGCACCGGGAGTTCGCCGCGCTGCGTCCCAGCGACCAGGGGCTGGTGCGGGTGGCGGCGGCGCTCAGTCGGGTGGGCATCGCGCTGGACCGGACCCGCTCGGGCCTGGTGGAGGCGGTCGAGGTCCGCGAGGATGGCGACGAGATCGTGATCGAGGCCCGGCCCACAGACTCGGCGGACCTCACGCTCGAGCTGTTCACCGCTGGCGAGCGGGCGCCTCTCCTGGCCGAGGTGCTGGGTCGCCCGGTGCGGGTGACGGCGCCGGAGCGGCCCCCGGCCGCCTCCCTGTCAGCCTGACGGCCACGCTGTCGAGCGCGTCGAGCAGGGCCGGGACGAAGCGCTCCGGGGCGGTGGCGCACACGTCGTGGCCACCGTCCACCGGGTGCACCGTGGCCCCGGGGATGGCGGCGGCGAGCTTGCGCTGGCGCACTGGCGGCACCACCAGGTCGTGCTCGGTGAGCACCACCGCCGTGGGCACGTCGACCTCACCGATCCACGCCCGGGAGCTGAACTGCCCGATGGCCCGGCCCGCTTCCACGAGGTGGCGCAGGCTGTTGTGCCGAGCTTCCCGGCGCGCCCAGCGGCCGAGCTCGGAGTCGTCGTAGCGGCTGACGAGCACCCGGTCGGTGACCCGGCGGTGCAGCCGGGCCGGCGCGGCCCGGGCCACGAAAGACAGCCCGGTGACCACCCCGCGGAACGCTCGGTCCCCGGCACCTACTCCGACGAAGTTGCGCCCGGTGGCACACAGCACCAGGCCTGACACCAGCTCGCGGTGCCGCCGCCACAGGAGCTGGGCGATGGGCCCGCCCATCGAGTAGCCGACGGCGATCACCGGCCCGAGCCCGAGTGCCTTCAACAGCGCGGCGGCGTCGTCGGCGCAGTCCTCGAGGGTGAAGGGCTCGTCGCTACGGATGCCGTGGCCATGGCCCCGGTGATCGATGGCCACCACGCCGTAGCGCTCGCCGATGGGACCGAACGACGAGTACCAGTTCAGCGCGGAGGTGGCCGTCCAGCCGTGGAGCAACAGAACCGTGGGCGATCCCCCCGGCCCTTCGACCCGCCGGTAGAACGTGGTGCCACGGCCCTCGAGGTCGATGTACCGGCCGCCGGGGAGGTCGCCGGGAGGGAACGGACTCACGGGTTCGGGGCGTGGCCGTCGAGGGGGTCAGCCCTCGATGTCGACGACCTCGACCTTGAGCCGCCCGCCGGGTGCCTCGAAGTCGACCACGTCACCGACGCTGGCGCCGATGAGGGCCTGCCCGAGCGGCGAGCCCGGCGAGATGACGTGCTCGACCTCGTCGTGGCGCTCCTCGATGGACCCGAGGAGGTAACGCTCGGGCTCATCGTCGCCCTCGTAGCAGATCGACACGATCGACCCGGCCCGCACGACGTCCGATGCGCCTGCCTCCACGATCTCGGCATGTTCGAGCAGCGCCTGGAGGTGGCGGATGCGGGCCTCCATCTTGCCTTGCTCCTCCTTGGCGGCGTGGTAGTCGCCGTTCTCGGAGAGGTCGCCGAGCTCGCGTGCCGCTTGGATCTTGCGGGCGATCTCGGTACGGCCGTGGGTGGTCAGCTCCTCCAGCTCGGCGGTGAGCCGCTCGAAGGTGGCTTGCGAGAGGTGATGCGTCTCTGGCACGAGGGAGATGGTAGCGATCGCCCGGCGAACCCGGTCGGGCGCGTCCGGCCGCGGCGCCAAGTGCTCGTGGTCGATCACCGCCAGCGGTGCTCAGTGCTCATGGTCGATCACCGCCATGTCGGTGGCGAACGGCCCGTCGGGGTGCTCGCGCATCCAGACGTGGATCATCTCCGGGGTCCGGTCCGTCATGAGGAAGCCGTCGGGGCACACCCCGTCGGCGGGGTAGTAGGGCAGCAGCCCGTTCGGGTACATGCACTGCTCGCGCCCGTCCGGCCAGGGATGGAAGTGCCACACGGTGGCCGGCCCGCCGATCTGCGGCCCTTTGGCGGTGTTGTCCGCGGCGAGGAACATCAGCGCCGCCACCTTGCCCTCCCGGTCGAGCATGATCATCTCGGGCTTGGCCGGGTCGAGCACCGCCCCGTCCTCGACGTACGCCACGTTCACCAGGTGGCCGAGCTGCTCCCAGGGCACGTAGCCCGCGGCCAGGACGTCCGCCTCGTTCACCAGGTGGGCGTTGGCGGCCCGGGTTTCGGCCACGAATGCGTCCGCGGCGGCTTTCTGCTCCGGGGTGGGGGTGGTGCCGAAGGGCCAGTCGGACACCTCGATCGCCAGCTCCCGCCCGCCGATCAGCATCGTGCGGGCGTACCGGCCATCAGGGGTGCGCCAGTCGCCGACCGTGAGCAGCCCACCCTGGGTGGGCGCGGTGGTGGCCGGCGAGCGGGCGGCAACGGGCTCCGCGGGGTCGTTCGTGCAGCCGGCCACGGTGAGCGCCGCCGCCACCAGGGTGGCGGCACCGGCCCGACCGAACCATCTTCGCATGGGGGCTCGCCGCCGGTGGACCACCGAGCGAGCCTAGCAACGACCCCGCGCGGCGTTGGGTCACGGGGTCATCCGGGTTGACGATGGTGCCGACGCCCAGCACACTGGTGCCCAGTGTCAGCCCGACAGAACGCCGTAATCATCATCGAGTAGCGCACGCCGCCTCGCGGTGTGCGCGTCGACCGTCCACTTCGGTGGGCGGTTTTCTCGTTCTGGGGCAACTTCGTATCGCATTCGTATCGCAGCGGACGGCAGGAGAACTCGTGAGCCACACCATCGGGGTCATCGGCGGCGACGGCATCGGGCCGGAAGTGATCGCGGAGGCGTTGAAGGTCGTCGCCGCCGCGGGGGTCAAGCTCGACACGGTCGACTACCAGCTGGGTGGCGCCCGCTACCTCACCGACGGCGTCATCCTCCCCGACGAGGTGATCGAGGAGTGGCGGGACCTCGACGCGCTGTTGCTCGGTGCGGTGGGCACCCCCGACGTGCCACCCGGGGTCATCGAGCGGGGGCTGCTGCTCAAGATGCGCTTCGAGCTCGATCTCTACGTGAACCAGCGGCCGTTCACCGCGCCCGATGGCTCCCACGATTTCGTGGTGATCCGTGAGAACACCGAGGGCACCTACGCGGGTGAGGGCGGCTTCCTGCGCAAGGGCACCCCGCACGAGATCGCCACCCAGGGGTCGGTCAACACCCGCTTCGGGGTGGAGCGCTGTGTGCGGTACGCGTTCGAGCTGGCAGCCACCCGGGAGCGCAAGCACCTGACCCTGGTGCACAAGACCAACGTGCTCACCTTCGCCGGCGACCTGTGGGAGCGCACCTTCAACGAAGTGGCCGCCGAGCACCCCGAGGTCACCACGGCCTACAACCACGTGGACGCGGCCTGCATCTACTTCGTCGAGTCGCCGGAGCGCTACGACGTGATCGTCACCGACAACCTCTTCGGTGACATCCTCACCGACCTGGGTGGGGCGGTGTCGGGTGGCATCGGCTTCGCCGCGTCAGGCAACCTCAACCCCGATCGCACCGGCCCGTCGATGTTCGAGCCCGTACACGGTTCCGCGCCCGACATCGCCGGCCAGCAGAAGGCCAATCCCATCGCCGCCATCCTGTCGGCGGCGATGATGCTCGAGTTCCTGGGCGAGGCCGACGCCGCGACCCGGATCCGCAAAGCCTGCGCCGATGTCTCGGCGCTCGACGCGTCCACCTCGGAGATCGGCGACGCGGTCGCCAGCCGAGTCTGAACAGGGAGACCCACCATGCCCATCACCCCCACCGACAAGATCTGGTTCAACGGCGCGCTCATCCCCTGGGACGAGGCGCGCATCCACGTGCTGACCCACTCGCTGCACTACGGCATGGGGGTGTTCGAGGGCATCCGGGCTTACGAGACCGACCGGGGCCCTGCGGTGTTCCGGCTGACCGAGCACATGGAGCGGCTCCACGACTCGGCCAAGATCATGATGATGCAGCTCCCCTACTCGGTCGATGAGCTGGTCGAAGCCACCAAGCTCACCGTCCGGGCGTCCGGGCTGCCGTCGTGCTACATCCGCCCGATCGCGTTCTACGGCTACGGCGAGATGGGTCTCAACACCCTGCCGTGTTCGGTGGATGTGGCGATCGCCTGCTGGCCCTGGGGCGCCTACCTGGGCGACGACGCGGTCACCAAGGGTGTGCGGATGAAGGTCTCGTCGTGGACCCGTCACGACCACAACTCGATGCCGCCGCTGGCCAAGACCACCGGCAACTACGTCAACTCGTCACTGGCCAAGGTGGAGGCGCTGAAGGCCGGCTACGACGAGGCGATCATGCTGAACCCGCTGGGCTTCGTGAGCGAGTGCACCGGCGAGAACATCTTCGTCGGGCGAGGTGGGGTGCTCATCACCCCGCCCACCTCCGCGGGCGCCCTGCGGGGCATCACCCAGGATTCGGTCATGACCATCGCCGCGGACCTCGGCTTCGAGGTCCGGGTGGACGACGTCTCCCGCAGCGACCTCTACGTGGCCGAGGAGCTGTTCGTGTGCGGCACGGCAGCCGAGGTGAGCGCGGTGAACTCCGTGGACGACCGGCCGATCCCTTGCCCGGGGCCGATGACCACGGCCATCGCGGACGAGTACGCCCGCACGGTGCGAGGCAAGGTCGATCGCTACAAGGACTGGCTGGAACATGTCTGACACGGCAGACGGCGACGCACGGCGGCCACCCGGCACCCCGACCAAGGTCGACATCTTCGACACCACCCTCCGGGACGGCGCGCAGTTCGAGGGCATCTCGCTCACCGTCGAGGACAAGCTGCGCATCGCCGAGCAGCTCGACTGGCTGGGGGTGCGCTGGATCGAGGGCGGCTACCCGCAGGCGAACCCCAAGGACGCCGAGTTCTTCCGCCGGGCACCGACCGAGCTCCACCTCGAGGTCGCCGAGTTGGTGGCGTTCGGCTCGACCCGCCGGCCGGCGGGCAAGGTCGACCGGGACCCGACGCTCGAGGCCCTGGTGGCGGCGGGCACCGAGACCGTGTGCATCGTGGGCAAGAGCTGGGACTTCCACGTCACCGAGGCGTTGCGAACCACCCTCGACGAGGGCGTGGCCATGGTCCGCGAGTCGGTGGCGTTCCTGAAGGCCGCGGGGCTGCGGGTCTTCTTCGATGCCGAGCACTTCTTCGACGGCTACCGGCACAATCCCGAGTACGCGCTACGGGTGCTCGAGGCGGCCGCCACCGCGGATGCCGACTGCCTGGTGCTGTGCGACACGAATGGCGGGTCGCTCCCGCACGAGGTCCAGCAGGTGACGGCCGAGGTGGTGTCGCACTTCGGGGACGTGCCGATCGGCATCCACACCCAGAACGACAGCGGTTGCGCGGTGGCGAACTCGATCGCCGCGGTCATCGGCGGAGCCGTGCAGGTGCAGGGCACGGTGAACGGCTACGGGGAGCGCACGGGCAACGCGAACCTGATGACGGTCATCCCGGATCTCACCCTCAAGCTGGGTATCGAGACGTTGCCGCCGGGCCGTCTCGAGCGACTGACACTGGTCAGCCATCACGTGGCGGAGCTGGTGAACCTGCCGCCGCAGCCGGCCGACCCGTTCGTCGGTGCCTCCGCGTTCGCGCACAAGGGTGGCCTGCACACCTCCGCGCTGGGCCGGGCGGGTGGGGCGACCTACGAGCACGTCGACCCCGAGCTGGTCGGCAACCACACCCGGGTGCTGGTGTCCGACCTCGGCGGCCGGGCGGGTATGGCCATCAAGGCCAAGGAGTTGGGCGTGGAGCTCGACGATCAGGCGGTGGCGGTCCTCAGCGACCAGCTCAAGCAGCTCGAGTCACGCGGCTGGCTGTTCGAGGCCGCGGACGCGTCCCTGAAGCTGCTGATGCTGCGGGCCGCAGGCTGGACGCAGGACTTCTTCCGGGTCGAGGCGTACCGGGTCTCGAGCTACCACCGGGAAGGCCCCGCGAAGCCCGAAGGTGGGGTGGAGGTCAGCGTGGAGGCCACCATCAAGCTGTGGGTGGGCGACGAGCGCATCGCTGCGGTGGGGGAGGGCAACGGGCCGGTCAACGCCCTCGACGTGGCATTGCGCCAGGCGCTCGACGGGCGCTACCCGGCGCTCGAGCGCATCCACCTCACGGACTTCAAGGTCCGGGTGCTCGACGGCGTGGCCGCCACCGGCTCGGTGGTGCGGGTGCTGATCGACTCCACCGACGGCGATCAGAGCTGGACCACGGTCGGCGTGTCGGAGAACATCATCGAGGCGTCCTGGCAGGCGCTGGTGGACTCGATCGTGTACGGGTTGCTGCACACCCGGGCCCACGACGGCTGATCAGCGGTGGCCGCTGAGCCGTGAACCTCATCGGCCACCTGGTGGTCGGTCTGCGGCTCGCCGGGGTGGGGCCCGCCCACGACGTGGCCCTCGGAGTCATGCTGCCGGATCTCGGGTCGATGGCCGGGCTGCGCGCCGACCGGTCGGGCCTGCCGGCAGCGGTGGCCGAGGGGGTCCGACTCCACCATCTGACCGACGCCGCCTTCCACGGCCAGCCCTGGTTCGTGCACGCCGTCACTGTCGACCGGCAGGCGTTGCAGGAGGCGGGCTTGCCCCGGGGCGCGGCCCGAGCGTGCGCGCACGTCGGGTTCGAGTTGCTGCTCGACGGGCTGCTGCTCGAGGAGCGCTCGGTCGCCGAGTCGGTCGGGGTGGCGCTCGACGCGCTGGCCGCCGAGCGTCTCGGGGCGGGAGCCGGTGGCGAGCCCGATCGGTGGGAGGATCTGTTCCGCCGGCTGCGGGATTCCCGCCGGCTCACCGACTCGTACTCGACACCCGAGGGTGTGGCCCATCGGCTGCGGTGGGTCCTGGCCCGCCGGCCGCGCCTCGCTCTCGAGCAGGCACGCCTGGATCCGCTGGTGGAGCGGCTGCAGGCCCGGCGGGCCCGGTTGGAGGCGGTGGCGCCGGTGCTCGTGGAGGCGGTGGTCGAGCGCGCCAGGGCGGGTTCGGGAGCGCCCGGGTGTCCGACCTAGGCTCGGTGCATGGCCGCCCCCGAGTACGTGCCCAAGCGCAAGGACGAGAAGCCCCGCAGCTACGAGTCGCCCCCGTGGCGGGCCGAGCCGTGGCTGGCCGACCGCCCGGCCGAACTCCACGGTCCCCAGCCGAAGGGCCCCCGCCTCGGCTACCAGGGACCCGATCAGGGCTACGCCCTGAAGCTGGCCCGCCGCTTCGAGGGCAAGCTGGTGCTCACCCCCGGGGAGGACGAAGCCGACGCCATCGCCGGGTGCGTAGCGATCGCCACCAAGCGGGCATCGCTGCTCGGCCGGGCACCGGTGATCCACGACCTCACCGTGGCCTTCACCATCTGGGGGTTCCTGGAGGAGGCCGACCCCGAGCTGGTGCGGCTACGCAAGCGGTACTTCGAGGGCATCGCCCAGCCACACCACTACAGCGAACGGCGGCGCGTCGCCGACGTGGTGCCGGCGAGCACGCTGCTGCTGCCGCCCGACGAGCTGCGGCGCATCGCCGAGAGCGACCCCCGGCGGGAGAAGCTGCTGCGCCGCCGGCCGACGGGCGAGGCGGACGCGGCCTGACCGTGGCGGCTGCGGGTCACGCCATGATGTCGATCGGCGTGCCCGGGGGCAGCACCTGCGCCAGCAGGTCGATGACGTCGTTCGGCACGCGGACACACCCGTTCGATGCCTTCGACCCGATCAGCTGGGGTTGGTTGGTGCCGTGGAAGGCGATCACCGGCAGCCCACCGTCGAAGAGGTCGAGCCGCTCGGAGTAGGCGTTGGTGGCCAGGATCCACGGGCCGTACGCACCGCCGGCGTTGCGTTGGGGGATCTTCTCGCCGATGTACACCCGCCCCACCGGAGTGGGGCTGGTGTCCCGCCCGATCACCACCTGGGTCTGAGCGATCAGCTCCTCGCCGTTCCACACCTTCAGGGTGAAGTCGGACAGCGTCAGGGTGCCGTGGAACTCGTGCTCGCCCAAGGTGACGTCCGAGGCCCGGACCCATCCCTGCTGCCCGTTGGGTCGGGTCGGGATCATGACCCTCAGCCAGTCGCCGCGGTTCTCGGTGACCACCATGGTGAGGGGGTTGCCGTAGAAGGTGGGGTTGGTGAACGCCCACCCGCTCGCGGTCTTGCGGGCGCCGGCAGAGTTGAAGCCCGGACGGGGAATGGGCCGCACACCGGCCGGCTCGACGGCGGGCGGCGGCGGTGGCGGGGGCGCAGCGCTCGGATCGCCGGGCCAGTCGGCGAAGACCTCCAGCTCGGGCACCTGCGCGGTGGCGGTCTGGGTGCGATAGCTGGGCGCCGGCGCGGTGGTGGTCGTCGACGATTCGGGCGGGGGCGGGGTGGGCTCCTCGGCGGCCCGGGACGAGCTGCAGGCCGAGACGAGCAGCAGCGCGATCGCCACGGCGAGCGCCCTCGATCGCAGGGTCGGTTCGCGCACGGCCGCTCATCGTACCGAGAGGGTGGCCGGTAGCATCGGCAGGGTGACCCGTGCTCCCGTCCGTGTCCGATTCGCGCCCGCGCCCACCGGCTACCTCCACATCGGCGGCGCTCGCACCGCGCTGTTCAACTGGCTGTTCGCCCGCCAGCAAGGTGGTGAGCTGAAGCTGCGCATCGAGGACACCGACGCGGAGCGCAGCAAGCGGGAGCTGATCGAGATCATCTACCGGGCGCTGGAGTGGCTCGGCATCGACTGGGACGGCGAGCCGGTCCACCAGTCCGATCGGGCCGAGCTGTACCGGGAGGCCACCGAGAAGCTGCTGGCGAGCGGCCACGCGTACTGGTGCAGCTGCACACCCGAGGAGGTGAAGGCCAGAGCCGAGGCGCGCGGTGGCAAGCCCGGCTACGACGGCCACTGCCGCGACCGCGGGCTGGGCCCGGGGTCGCGGCACGTCGTGCGGTTCCGCACCCCCGACGAGGGAACGACCGCCTTCGACGACGTGATCAGGGGGCACATCTCTTTCGAGAACCACGATCTCGAGGACTTCGTGATCGTGCGCTCCAACGGTGTGCCGATGTTCCTGGTGGCCAACGCGGTCGACGACGCGGAGATGGGCATCACCCACGTCATCCGGGGCGAGGACCTGATCAACGTGACCCCCAAGGTGCTGTTGCTGCGGCAGGCGCTCGGTATCGGCGAGGTGCCGGTGTTCGCCCATCTTCCGCTGATCGTCAACGAGCGCCGCCAGAAGCTCTCCAAGCGTCGCGACGACGTTTCGGTGGGTGACTACATCGAGCGGGGATACCTCCCCGAGGCGATGGCGAACTACCTGGCCACCCTCGGGTGGGGCCCGCCCGACGGGGTCGAGATCCGCCCGATGGTGGAGATCATCGAGCTGTTCGACCTGGCCAGCGTGAACAAGGCCAGCGCCTTCTTCGACCTGAAGAAGCTCGACCACTTCAACGGGGAGTACATCCGGGCGTTGACCACCACCGAGTTCGTCAACCGCTCGACCCACTGGGTCACCGGTGGGCGGGCGGCATGGCCCGCGGAGCGGTTCGACGCATCGGTGTTCGAGCGGCTGGCGCCCGAGGTGCAGACCCGGGTCACCAAGCTCGACGAGGTCCCGTCCTATGTGGCGTTCGCGTTCGTGGACACCCCGCCCTTCGACGAGGACTCCTGGCAGAAGGCGATGGCGAAGAACCCCGAGCAGGCGGCTGCAATGCTGGATGCCGTCATCGGCGCGTACGCCGATCTGCCCTGGGAAGCGGAAGCACTCATGGCCGCCATCGCGGATCACGGCAGCCGGCTGGGTTTGCCGAAGAAGCAGTGGCAGGCCCCGGTGCGGGTGGCGCTCACCGGGCGCACGGTGGGCCTCCCGCTCGGGCTCATCCTGGAGGTGCTCGGACGGGACGAGACCCTCCGCCGACTGAGAGCGGCCCGCGACCGGCTCTGAGCAGGGTGCGGCCCGTGCTGCGCTGGACGGTGCGCATCGCCCTCGGCCTGCTGGCCGCGCTCGTGGTCTACGTCGGGGTGACGTTCGGTCAGGTGTGGTGGGCGTCGCGCCAGGACCACCGGCGCCCATCGAGCGCCATCATCGTGATGGGTGCCGCGCAGTGGGACGGCCGTCCCTCACCGGTGCTGCGAGCCCGGCTCGACCATGCGGCCGAGCTGTGGGAGCAGGGTCTGGCCGGGCACATCATCGTCACCGGGGGAAAGCAGCAGGGCGATCGGGTCACCCAGGGGTTCGCCGGCTACGACTACCTGCGGGGCAAGGGGGTGCCCGAGGAGGTGTTGAAGGTCGAGGTCGAGGGTCGGGACTCCTACCAGGAGCTGTCGGCTTCCGCAGCGATCGTCCGCTCCGCCGGGCTGGAGCCGGAGGTGCTGGTGGTGACCGACCCCTACCACGCGCTGCGGGCCAGCCAGATCGCGCACGAGGTGGGCCTCGAGGCCGCGGTGTCGCCCACCGCCTCACCGTCGTCCATGTCGGCCCTCGGCCGGGAGACCGTGGCGGTGTCGATCGGCCGGCTCATCGGGTACCGCCGGCTGTCCAACCTGGGGTGATGGGGGCGGGGTGCGGCCTCGGGCGCGGAGGATTCGGCCCACCGACCGGGAACCGGTACGATGACCGCTCGCCCTTCGGGGGTGGTGTAATCGGCAACACAACAGGTTCTGGCCCTGTCATTGGGGGTTCGAGTCCTCCCCCCCGAGCAAGCTGGTGATGAGCGGAGCCCCAGGTCACCTGCCTGGGGCTCCTCGCTTCTCCCGTCTCGCGTCTGTTCATGGATCCGCGGTCGGAGGCCGCGGATCCATGAACGGAACATGGGCGGATGGGGCTCCGGGGGTGGATGGGCTTTGGGGGCCCTCGCCGGCGACCGCTAGAGTGGGCCGGTTCCCGCCCCGTTCGTCTAGCGGCCTAGGACACCGGCCTCTCACGCCGGCAACACGGGTTCGAATCCCGTACGGGGTGCTCTCGGCATCGACCTCGAACGCTTCTGGCGGTGGGCTCGGCGGTGGATCACCACACTGGCCTGCTCCCAGCGACTGTGGCAGGCGTCACTGCTATCGTCGCTGTGATGGGAATCGCCAGTTGGCACGCCCGCCGGCGCGGTTGGCGCCTCACGCCGGGACCCCCCGATGACGGGTTCCTCGCCCCGCCCCGCTCGCCGACCGAGCCAGTGGGATCGACCGGGCCACTCGCCGTCCCCGTGCCGGTCGCGGAGCCGGCGGAGCGGGAACAAGGTGCCGGCCTCGAGTCGTGCCAGGGTCGCGTCTCGGCGCCAGGCATGATCGCCGACGTGGCGAGCAAGCCGGTGGAGCTCGGCGACCTGCTGTCGATGTGGCCCGCGGTCCAGACGGTCGCTCACACGGACGGCACCGACAGCGAGGAGCTGTCGCGGCTGCTCTTCCCTGATCACCCCCGGGTGAACGCCGCCCGGCGCCCGTAGCGGTCCCGCCCGCTCAGGTCGACTGCGCGGTGATCGGCCGGCCCGGGCGGACATCCTTGCGGAGCCCTGCGCGGTCCTTGACCACCTGACCGGCGACGATCACGTACTCGATGCCCACTGAGGGCTTCGCGGGATCGTCGATGGTCGCCCGGTCGGCGACGGTGGCCGGATCGAACACCGTGACATCCGCATCCGCCCCGATCTGCAACCGGCCCTTGCGCCGCATCGCCGGCACACGGGTCTCGAGTCGCCGAGCGGGGAGGATGGTCATCTTGGCCAGGGCGTCGGTGAGGGTGAGCACAGCCTCGTCGCGCGCGTAGCGGCCGAGCGTACGGCTGAAGGCCCCCGAGCAGCGAGGATGGTTGTTGTCGCCCTCCTCGAGGATCGCGTCGCTGCCGATCATCACCCAGGGGGTGGCGAGCGCCAGGCGCAGGTCCGACTCGGGGATGGCGTGCGCGGCCACCAGCCTGTTCTCCGCCCGGTAGCGGCGGAAGCTGTCCTCCGTCAGGCGCTCACCGGTGCCGGGCAGTTCGAGATCGCCGTAGCTGATGCGGAAGCGCTCCTGCCAGCCGTCCGCGAACCGGGCGGAGGCGAGGGTCGTGGCCCAGAAGTCGTAGGGGTACACGCAGGCGGAGACGTCGACGCCTCGGGAGCGAGCCTCGTCGAGGCGGGCCAGGGCTTCCTCCATGACGTGGGTGGTCATGGACGTGATGTGGTCGACGTGCACCGCGGCGCCGGTGCGCTCCGCGACGGCCAGCAGCTCGTCGATCGCCGCCAGGCTGCCCTCCTGGGGGGTGCCGGGCCAGGAGTAGCGGATGTGGGAGAACACCGGCATGCCGTGCTCCGCGGCCACCCCCGCCAGTGCGGCGATCTCCTCGGTGGTGACCCACGGAGTGTACTCGGGCTCCACGTCGAGCCCGATCCAGCCGTCGGCGAAGCCCTCCGCCAGCGCTCGTTCCAGAAGCTGGATCTGTGCCGGAGTAGCCGCTTTCGTGGGGAGCTTCGCTTCGACGTCACGCATGTGCGGGTTGTCGAACGCGCCGCCGTAGTGCACCGGGGGCCGCTGGCTGTCCCTCCCGTAGAACTCGAAGAAGCCCTTCGCGGTGTTGTTGATGCCGTGCATGCCGAGGTTGGTGGTCACCCCGTCGGCCACCTTGTTCCAGACCCCGTACGGGTTCGGCTCGTAGCTCAACACGTCGATGAAGCCCGGTGCGACCACCAGCCCCGTGGCGTCGAGTACCTCGGTGCCGACCAGTGGCTCGGTGGAGATGGCTCGGATGCGGTCGCCGTCGATGCCGACGTCGGCCACGGCGTCGAAGCCACTCGCGGGATCGACCACCCGCCCGCCGGAGATGACGAGGGCGAAGGTGTGCCCCGGTGGGGGCGGCGGGTCGGCTCCGTCGATCGCCGGGGGGTCGGGCGGTGTGTGTTCCCCGGTGACCTCCAACCGGACCCGGTCGCTGCCGGGTCCCCCGCCCCCGGGCAAGCCTCGCAGTAGCACCACGTTCGCGGCCGCGAACCCGCCCACCAACAGGAGCTTGCGCCGAGTCGGGTCGGCCGGCTGCGCCGGGTGTTCCGGCGGCGGGTCGGGCACGTCGAGCGAATCTAGCGGGGCGGCTGCGGCAGGCGGACCCGGAGGTCGTGGTCAGAAGGCCGTGTCGTTGTACCGGGTGATCGCGGCGTCGATCTCCTGCTGAGCCTGGTCGAGCGACTGCTGCGGTGAACGGCCGCCGAAGATGAGCGCGTCCTGGCTCTTGCGGACCGCTTCCCGGAACTCGTAGTACGGGCCGATCAGCGGCCCGGGGAAGCTGGGATCGATGTCGGCGATCTCGTCGTTGGCGATCTTCAACCAGCGCCCCGACAGGCTGCCCGAGTAGAACGAGCGGACCTCGGGGAGGTCGTTCGCGGCTTTCACGTAGGGCAGGTAGGACCCGGCGGTGAGCATCACGGCCTGTGACTCGGGGGTGTTCATGAACTTCATGAAGTCCCACGCTGCCGCCTTGACCGGATCGGGCACGGTGGCGATGAGGTACCAGGCCGCGCCACCCATCTGGGTCTTGCCGACAGCACCGGCATCGAGTGCGGGGAGTGCCCCCGCGCCGATGTCCAGCCCGCTGAGCTGGCTGGGGTCGAACCCGTCCGCGCCGATCCGGGACGGATCGAGGTTGCCGCCGAGGAATGCTTCCACCGAGGTGGCCGCGGAGGAGCTCTCCACCATCATCGACGCCTGGCGGTTCGCCATCGCCAGGTACTGGTCGATCTGGCCGGCGACCGACGGCACCGGGTTGAGCAGCCCGTCGGCGTTCATCTGCTGGAACCAGGTGTACAGCTCGAGGGCCTGCGGGTTGCCGGCCAGGGTGCCCGCGGTGGTCTCGCCCCCGCCGCGGCCGTTGTCGTTGTCGACCACGGCGGAACGAGCTCCGGTGAGCCAGAACTCCGTCTTCCACGATGAGAACTCGTGTACCAGGGGTCGGTCGACCACCCCCGCGGCCTTGATCTTCTGCGCGTACTCGCGGACCTCGGCCAGCGTCGAGGGGGTGCGGTCCGGGTCGAGTCCCGCGGCCCGGAAATGGTCGCGGTTGTAGAAGAACAAGACGTTGCCGAGGTTCGCCGACGCCGGCCAGAGAACGCCGTCGATCGTGTAGTAGCTCTTGGCCGTCTCCACGAAGCCGCCGGTGTCATAGCCCTCGGCATCGATGCAGGACTGCGCTGGCAGCACGACGCCGCTGTCGGCCATCGACTGGGTGAAGGTGTCGTCGACCATGATCAGCGCGGGGAGCTGGCGCGACGGCACCGCGGCGGCGAACTTGCGCTGGATCTCCTCGTAGCTCGTGCCCTGGTTCTCGAGCCGGACCCGCACCTTGTTCTGCGAGGTGTTGTAGCGCTGGACGAGCTGCTGCAGCGCGTCGAGGGGCCGGGCCTGCTGGGTGTGCCACACCACCACCTCGACCGGGCCGGTGGCCGTGTCGAGCGCCTCGACCGGGCAGGGGGGCAGCCCGTCGCTGGCGGACCCCTGGCTGGTGTTGTTGCCGCCGCCGCCGCCGCACCCGGACGCCACCAGCGCCGCGAGCGCCAGGATCGCGATCCACCGTCTTGGCGTGCTCATGTCAGAAGCCCTCCTCCTGGTAGCGCTCAAGGGCCGTAGTGGTCGCTGATGCTGCGACACGGACCGCGTCCGCGGGCGCGGCGCCCGCGAAGACCACCGAATCGATCGAGTTTCGGATCGCCGCTCGGAACTCGTCATAGGGACCGATCAGTGGACCTGGGAAGCGCGGGTCGACCCCGTTCAGCAGCTCGTCGTACGCGAGGGCGAGCCAGCGGCCCGAGGGGGTGGTGGACCACCGCTCGATCAGCGCCGGGTCGCGGGTTGCGGCCACGTTGAAAGGTAGGTAGCCGCCCTCGAGGTTCCAGCGAACCTGGCTCGGCACGGAGTTGACGAAGGTGATGAAGTCCCAGGCGGCGGCTTGCACCGCCGGTGCGGTTGTGTTGGTGATGTACCAGGCGCCCCCGCCCATCTGCAGGCGACCGGGCTGGCGGATGCCCGGGACGGCGGCGGCGCCGATGTCGAGGGCCTGCAGGTCGATGTCCGCCGGATCGCCGCCCCCGGGGACTCGCAGGTCGCCGCTGAGGAACGCCTCGATCGAGGTGGCGGCGGTGGAGGTCTCGATGGTCATCGAGGCGTTCTGCTGGGCCATGGCGAGGTAGTGGTCGATCTGGCCGGGGGTGTTGGGCACCACTCGGAGCAGGCCGTCGCGCACCATGTCCCGGATCCACGTGTACAGCTCGACCGTGGTGTCGGTGTCGAAGGCTGCTCGGGTGGTGGTGCCGTCGCCCCGGCCGTTGTCGTTGTCGACGATCGGCACTCCGGCACCGGTCAGCCACATCTCGATCAGGGGTGGCCCGAGGTTGAGCACCACCGGGGTGGCGACGACCCCGGCGTCCTTGATGTGCCGCGCGGTGTCCCGGAGCTCGGCCAGCGTGGCCGGAGTGTCGTTCACATCGAGGTTCGCCCGCCGGAAGTGGTTGCGGTTGTAGTAGAGCAGCGCACTGGAGAGGTTGAGCGAGGCGGGGTAGAGCGCGCCGTCGATCGTGTAGTAGTCGATGCCCGCTCCGAGGAAGTCGCTGGTGTCGTAGCCGGTGGCGTCGATGCAGGACTGCGCGGGGAGCACCGTGCCACTGTCCGCGATGGCGACGGTGACGGTGTCGTCGAGGATGGCGATGGCGGGTAGGTCGCGAGTACCGATGCCCGCCTGGTACTTACGCCATACCTCGTCGTTGTTGGTTCCCTGGCTTTCGATGCGCACCCGGACCTTGCTCTGCGCAGCGTTGTACCGGTCGGCAAGGGCCCGCAGGGTCTCGCCGGTCTTGGCTTGCAGGAAGGTCCACACCACCACTTCGACCGGCTCGGTGGCTTGGTCGAGCGCGCCCACCGGGCAGGCTGGGAGCGTTGATGTGGCGCCCCGCTCGTCGCCGTCCGTGCCAGCGCCGTTGTCTTCAGCCCCGCCGCCCCCGCCCCCGCAGGACGCGAGCAACAAGGCAACGACGAGGAGGGGAGCCCGTTTGCGGGTGGTGCGGGCCATGGTGTGCTCAGAAGTCCGTGTCGTTGTACTGCGCGAGGGCGGCGTTGATCTCCGACACCGCGGTGTCCATCGCGGTCTGGGGTTCGGTGCGCGAGAGCACCACCGAGTCGAAGGCTTTGCGGATCGCCGCCCGGAACCGGTCGTAGGGGCCGATGAGCGGGCCGGGAAAGTCCGGGTCGATCCCCGTGACCATCTCGTCGTAGGCGATGGCGAGCCAGCGGCCCGCCAGGTCGTCCCTCCAGAAGGCCCGGATCCGGGGATCGTCGGCGGCGGCTCGCAGCCACGGAAGGTACGAGCCCTCGAGGTGCCAGATGACCTGCTGGTCGAGCTGGTTCCACCATTTCATGAAGTCCCAGGCGCCGGCCTGCTCAGCGGGAGAGGAGGTCTTGAGCATGAAGAACGCATTGCCGCCGACCTGCGCCTTGCCGGCCTCGTCGACGCCGTAGACCGGCCCGGCGCCGATGTCGAGTGCGGCCAGGTCGACGTTGCCGGCGTCGACCCCGGCGGCAACGCTGGTGTCGCCACCTAGGAACGCCTTCACCGACGTGGCCGCCGTGGAGGTCTCGACCAGGATCGAGCCGTTCTGCTGAGCCATGGCCAGGTAGTGGTTCACCTGCCCGGGAGTGGCGGTCACGCCCTGGAGGAGCCCGGCGTCGTTGAGGTCCTTGACCCATTGGAGCACGGCGAGCGCCTCGGGACCGGCGAACGCGGCCTCCGTCGTCTCCCCGCCGCCACGACCGTTGTCGTTGTTGACCAGCGGCACGCCACTCCCGGTCAGTTGGGTCTCCAGGAACCACGAGTCGAGCTTGAGGACCACCGGGCGGTCGACCACGCCTGCCGCCTTGATCTTCTCGGCGTACTCCCGCACCTCGGCCAGCGTGGCCGGCGGCTTGTCCGGGTCGAGACCGGCACGGCGGAAGTGGTTCTTGTTGTAGTAGGTGAGGATGTCCGAGAGGCTGGCCGAGGCCGGGTAGAGGATGCCGTCGACCGAGAAGTAGTCGACCGCGGGCTTCACGAACGGGTCGGTGCTGAGGCCCTCGGCATCGAGGCACGACTGGGCGGGGAGCACCGTGCCGCTGTCGATCATGAACCGGGTCGTGGTCTCCTCGCTCACGATGATGTCTGGCAGGTCCCGAGGTGTGGGCAGCGTCGCTTCGAACTTGCGGAGCAGCTCCTCGTAGGAGGGCCCCTGGTTCTCCGCTCGTACCCGCACCCGGGACTGGGAGCCGTTGTACGCCTGGACCTGGGCTTGCAGCGTGGCTTCGGTCTTGGCGCTGAGCGCGTACCAGAGCACGACCTCCACCGGCTGGGTCGCGCCGTCGAGCGCGCCGACCGGACAGTCGGGCAGTTCACCTCGGGCTTGCGCGCCCGGGCTGGCCGGCGAGCCGCCGCTGCCGCCGTTGCTGCTGCACGCGCCGAGCACCAGCATCGTCGCCGCCAGCGAGGCGAGTGCGGTGATCCGGCGGGGTGGACGGGTGCGCATGGGACCTCCTCGTCGTGCTCTCCTCAGCCCTTCACCGCGCCGGCGGTCAGGCCACGGATGAGTTGGCGTTGCAGGAAGATGAGAAGCGCCAAGACGGGCAATGCAGCGAGGATCGCGGCTGCGAGCCCGACGTTGCCCTGCTCGACCGTGCTGGCCGACAGGGATTTCAAGCCGATCTGGATCGTCTCCCAGCGGCCCTCGGTGACGACCGCCCGGGGCCAGGTGTACTGGTTCCACGCCGCGAGGAACGAGATCACCGCGAACGACGCGATCACCGGCCGGGTCACCGGGATCGCCACCCGCCACAGGAAGGCGAAGTGGCCATAGCCGTCGAGTTGGGCCGCGTCGCGCAGGTCGCGGGGGATCCCCAGGAAGCCTTGCCGGATGAGGAAGGTGCCGAAGGCCGTGGCGAGGAACGGGGCAACCAGACCTGGATAGGAGTTGAGCCAGCCCAGCCCACGGATGGTTTGCACGTTGGGGATGAGGGTGACCTCGATGGGCAGCAT
The DNA here is from genome assembly GCF_014805525.1 of Rhabdothermincola sediminis. Taxonomy (NCBI): domain Bacteria; kingdom Bacillati; phylum Actinomycetota; class Acidimicrobiia; order Acidimicrobiales; family Iamiaceae; genus Rhabdothermincola; species Rhabdothermincola sediminis. The sequence continues at coordinate 22,177 of NZ_JACFSZ010000009.1, forward strand.
CAGGGTGGCCATGAACACCAGGAACAGCACTCGTCGCAACGGGAACCGGAGGAACGAGAACGCGTAGGCGGCCAGGACCGACGTGGCGAGCTGCGCGATGACGATGATCGCGGTCACCACGGCGCTGATCCGCATCTTGGCGCCGAGGTCACCGAGGCTCCAGGCCCGGGAGAACACGTCCCACTGGATGGCCACCGGGTACAGCGGCAGCCCCTCGCGCACGTAGACCGCAGGCGTGGACAGCGCCCGCACCAGCGTCATCCACACCGGGAAGAGCACCACCACCGACAGGGCCGTGAGCACGACGTACCACAGCGCCTTCTTCCAGGTGGCTTGGTTAGCGTCAACTCCCATAGTGCACCCGCTTCTCGAGGATGAGGAACTGGGCCAGGGACACGAACAGGGTGACCACGAACAGCCCGATCGCCATCACTGCGCCCTCGCCCTGGCTGAGCGGCTGCTGGCTGTTGAAGATCTTGAACACCAGCGTCTCCGTCGAGCCGGCCGGACCGCCTGCGGTGAGGATGTCGATCTGGGCGAAGGCTTGGAAGGCGAAGATCACCAGCACCACGACCAGGAACATCAGCGTGGGCGAGATCAGCGGCAGGGTCACCCGGAAGAAGCGGCGCACCGGCCCGTAGCCGTCGAGGGTGGCGGCTTCGTAGATCTCCTCGGGCACGGCTTGCAACCCGGCCAGCACGATGATGAACGTCAACCCGAGGTTCTGCCACACCGAGGACAGCGCGACCCCTCGAAGCGCCGTGTCGGGGTTGGACAAGCTGAGGAAGCCGACGTCGCGGAAGTACCCCGCTTGCGGGTTGATCAGCACGAAGAAAACGACAGAGGCCACGGCCACGGAGCTGGCCACGGTCGAAGCGAAGATCGTCTGGAAGACCTTGATGCCCCGCAGGTGCCGGTTGGCCGCCACCGCTAGCAGGACCCCGAGCACCAGGCCCAGGGGCACGGTGTAGAGCACGTATCGGCCGCTGATCTCGAGCCCGGACCGGAAGTTGTCGCCCCCGAGCACGTCGGAGAACTGCGACCAGCCCACGTACCGCTCGGCGGTGCCGAAGCGATTCTGCTGGTGCAGCCCGAGGTAGAAGAGGCGGTAGAGGGGATAGAAGAAGAACCAACCGAAGATGACTGCCGAGGGGGCCAGGAACGCCACGGCCAGGAGGTTGTCCTTCACCTTGCGGGTCAGGTGGCGGACCTCGTGCGGCGGTGCCGCCTCGACACTGCCCCGGGCAGGCCGCGCGACCGGCTCGGCCTCGATGGTCAATTGAGGCGCTCCGTCGTGGCGGGGTCGAAGAGATGCACCGCGTTCGCACCTTCGACGCCGAGTCGCACCCGTTCCCCGGCCTTCGGCCCCGCGCCCTCCGAGGGTTCGCGGATGGTGACGTGGGAGCCGGCGAGCTCGCAGACCACGTGGCGCTCGTGCCCCAGCCATTCCACCGCCACCACGGTGGCCTCGACCGCGCCGGCACCGCCGCCGATCACCAGGTGCTCGGGCCGCACGCCGACGACCACCCGGGTGTCGTGGGCCACCGGCTCGCCCCCCACATCGGCGACGCGGAACCGGCCCGCACCCAGATCGACGAACGCCTCGCCCGCGTCGATGACGAACGTGCCCTCGATGGTGTTCATCGGGGGACTCCCGATGAAGCGGGCCACGAAGAGGTTGTGCGGGCGCTCGTAGACCGCTTGCGGTGGCCCGACCTGCTGGAGCCGACCGTCGTTGAGGATGGCGATGCGGGTGGCCATGGTCATGGCCTCGACCTGGTCGTGGGTGACGTAGAGGAAGGTGGTGGCGAGGCGCTCGTGGAGGTCGACCAGCTCGAGGCGGGTCTGGGCCCGCAGCTTCGCGTCGAGGTTCGACAGCGGTTCGTCCATCAGGAACGCGGCCGGCCGGCTCACGATCGCTCGAGCCAGCGCCACCCGCTGGCGCTGACCGCCCGACAGCGCGGCCGGCTTGCGGCCCAGCAGCTCGGTGAGCCCGAGCGTGCGGGCTGCCTCGTCGATGCGCGCCTGGCGCTCGGCCTTGTGCAGCTTGCGGGGTGGGCCGCCGTTGACCGCGAACTTCCGGGCCACCAGCGGCGACTCGATGTTCCTCGCCACCGTCATGTGCGGGTAGAGCGCGTAGCTCTGGAACACCATCGAGACGTTGCGGTCTTTCGCCTCGACGTCGTTGACCACCCGGTCGCCGATGCGCAGTGTGCCCTCGGTGATGGTCTCGAGGCCGGCCACCATGCGCAGGGCGGTGGTCTTGCCACAGCCCGACGGACCGAGCAGCACCATGAACTCTTCGTTGCGAACTTCGAGGGTGAGGCGGTCGACGGCGGTGACCTCGCCGAAGCGCTTGGTGATCCCCTCGAAGACGACCTCGCTCATGGTGGGCTCATCCTCCGAGCCGGTTGCGGTCGGCTCCAGGGGCGTACGTCCCGAGATGTGGCCCCATCGTGTCGCCGACAGCGGAGTGGTGTGGCCTCACCACCGTACCGTGGCCGCCGCCGCCGCCGAGGCCATCCGGATCCGGCAACTGGGACAGCCCCCAGGCGGTGAGCGTCTCGTGGATGCGCCGGGCGACCGGTGGTGCCAGCAGCGCGTCGAGCAGGGCGACCAGGTCGGGCAGGTCGGGGAACGGTTCCAGAGCGAGCCGGGCGAAGGTGCCTTCGTCTGCCCACGCCGCGATGGTGGCGTCGATCGCGCCGAGCGGACCCGTGCCCTCAGCACACGACGACCGCAGCCGGTCCCACGGCCAGGTGCGGGCGAACACTGGGCCGAGTGCGCTGACGACGTCCCCGGGCTCGGCCGGGTCGCCGTGCGCGACGCAGGAGCTGAGGGGGAGCAGGGCGACGACCTCGGGCCAGGAGGGCGGGCCGCCCGGCTCGGCCTGAGCGCGCCGGGCGATCGCGTCGAGCCAGAGGGTTGCGAGCAGTAGGCCGGGGTCGGCCGGCGGTGGCGGTGTCGGCAGGGCTAGCGCCCGGGAGCAGGCGTCGGACAGACGTCCGTGCGGTCCGCCGGCGCTGCTCACGGGCAGGGGATCGACCCCTCCGCTGTCGAGCAAGGTGACCTGTTCCCCGGAGCGAGCGACCAGGTGCACGAAGGGCTGGTGTTCGGCGAGGACCGCGCCGGTGTCGAGGCAGCGGGTCCGCACGTGTGCGATGACGCCGAACGCCCACCACGACTCGGGTGCTCGGAAGCCTCTCAGCTCGGCAGCGGGATCGTCGTCAGCGAGGTCATGGAGGTGGAGCTCCACCTCACCCGAGGACCACGAGACCCCGACGGCGATCGGCGGATCGCCGGGGGAGGTGGCGGCGAGAAGAGTGCTCGCCAGGTGATGGAGGCGGGCGTCGGTGAGTGGGGTGGCCATGGTGCGATCCCTTCAGTGACGAGCCGCCCAGTCGATGCTTGGACCATGTCCGCCGTGCGGCTACGTGGTCATCCGGCGACCCGTGGCACGCTCCGAAGCGGCACCGGCGGGGGATCGCGAGCCCACCGGCAGTATGAGCAGGAGGTGTGACAGGAAACGGTCAGCGGGCGATGAAGGCCGAGGTGAAGAACGGGGTCCAGCGGTTGATCGCGGGCAGCGGCGCGCCTTCGGGGGCGGTGAAGCCGGTGAAGCCGTGGACGTTCGCCGCGGTCACGTACGCGGACCGGTCCTGGACCAAGAAGGCGTAGGGCAGGTCGGTGGCGAAGGCCTGCCAGACCTTGGCCCACTCCTGCACCCGGAGGGTGTCGTCGTCGGTTCGGCGCTGCGCCGCCAGCGCCTGGTCGACCACCTCGCTGCGGTGGCGGGCGAAGTTGAGCTTGATGGGCTTGTCCCGGTCCGCGTTGTAGGACACCAGGAAGTGGTACATCCCGTCGGGGTCGGCGTACCCGAAGAACCCACCGAGGTAGACCGCCTGGTAGTCGCCGCCGACGAAGCGCTGCACGAAGCTGACCGTCTCCAGCCCCACGATCTCGACCTCGATGCCCACCCCGGCCAGCACTTCTTTCAGGTACTCCACCGGCCGCAGCGCGCTGCCCGCGGCGATGGAGAGGATCTGGACCCGCAGCGGCCCGTGTTCGGCCTCGTAGGAGGCGACCAGCTCGCGACCGTGGTCCGGGTCGAAGGCGGGGTAGCCGTTGTCCACGTACCAGCGGTTGCCTTCCGGGTAGGGCTCGGACACGATCGGGAACGACTCGTCGAACAGCACGGCACGGAACGCCTCCCGGTCGATGCCCTCGACGATCGCCTGTCGAACCCGCCGGTCGCTGGTGGGCGGCGTGTCGAGGTTCATGAGCAGGACATGGGTGCCGGTGAGGTCCACGTCGTCGATCACCCGTAGGCCGTCGGCGGCCAGCGCGGCGAGGTCGCGGGCGCCCGTGCCGTTGGCTTCGGCGACCTGGATCTCACCGGTGCGCAGGGCGTTGAAGCGGGTGCTGGGGTCGGGCATGGGGCGGAACTCGATGCGGTCGACGTAGGGAAGCCCCTCCCGCCAGTAGTCCGGGTTGCGCACCGCCTTGAACGACCGGTCGGGTACCCACTCCTGGAAGACGAACGGGCCGGTGCCGATGGGGTGTCTCGTGTCGCCCGAGCGCACCTGTTCGGGGGCGATGACGTAGCCGGGTTGGTCGGCGAAGGTGAGTGGCATCGACGACCACGGCCGGGTGAAGCCCACCTGCACGGTGAGGCCGTCGAGTTTGGTGATGGTGGGCCGCTCGGGCAGCGACACCGACGCCAGCGGGCTGGCCACCACCCCGTCGAGGTAGACGATCAGCGCGTCCGCGTCGAGCGGCTCGCCGTTGTGGAACTTGACCCCGGGACGCAGCTCGATGGTCCAGGTGGTGAAGTCCTCGTTGGGAACGAACGCCTTCGCCAGGTAGGGCTGCCAGTTGCCGTCGTGGTCCATGACCACCAGCGGGTCGAGCACGGCGCGGGCGATCTCGAAGCCGGGTGCGGACCACTGGCTGGTGAGCGGGTTGAAGCCGTCGACCTCGCTGCTGGTGCCCACCACCAGCCCGCCACCGTGAACCGGCTCCACGGCGGTGTCATCCGGTGCCGATCGGTCGGCGGTGCCGCCCGCTCCCGTGCAGGCGCTGATCAGCACCGTGAACGCCACGGCCACCAGCGCCGTGATCCACGATCCCCGCACTGTCCCGGTACCGGGGCAGTGGTGTGTCCCCTTCACACCGACCCCCTCGCTCGCCCCGGGCCCCCGCGGCGCGAGCCGGCACAACCTTAGGTCCGCCCCGGCCGGATCGCCGGCCCGACCGACGATCCGGAGCCATGGCGGGACGGGTACAGGTGCGACCGGGCGAGGCGAACGCGGGAGGCGGAGACTGCCGGGCGCGGGTGCGCCTGACTCACGAGCAGCTCGCGGACGTGGTGCGCGACCGAGTCTCGTTCATGGGCCTGTTCTCCTCCGGGCGCCTCGACCAATCCGAGGGCAAGCTCGGTGACCTGCTCGACTGGTGGCTGGTGCTGCGGGCCGGGCTCGACGGCACGCCGATCCACACTCCGGGCGCGGTGCGCTTCGAGGACCGAGACGGTCGCCCCCTCAACCTGTGCCGCTCGTTCACCCTCGCCGACGACCCCGATGAGATGCACTGGTTCCTGGAGCAGGCCGGTTCCCTGTACCTGCGCGGGGTGTTCACCGAGGCGGAGATGGCCGCGGTGTCGGCCGACATGGACCGCGCCGCCCCAGCCTTCCGGCCTGGCGACGGCCGGTCGTGGTGGGCCACCACGTCATCGGGTGAGCGGCGGGTGGTGCGCATGCAGGGCTTCGACTCGCTCTCGCCTGCCACCGCTGAGCTGGTCGAGGACCGCCGGTTCCTCGCCTTCGGGCAGCTGCCCGGTGACGGGCACGTGTTCGGGGCTCGGTGGGCGGGCAACCGGGTCGAAGCGTTGTTCAAGCCGATCGGGGTGGTGGAGGGCATCTCGGACGTGCCCTGGCACAAAGACTGCCGCCTCGGCTGCCACGGCTACGAGTGCTGCAGCTTGACCGTGGGCATCTCGGTGACGGGGGCCGACGCCCGGTAGGGTCAGCTGCGGGTGCTGGCGGGCTCACAGGGCGCTGGTGGCCGGCGTTCGTGCGCGAAGGCAACGACCTGCAAGAGATCGACCTGCCGACCGCCACCGGCGACGTCACCGTCCACCTGTCGTGCATGCTGCACATGGCCCAGCCCCCGTGGAGCGCGAACGCCGGGTGCTCTACACCGGGTTCTCGCTGCCGGTGCCCGAGGGTGCCAGAGCCGCGGCTGCGGCGGGGCGAGGCCGGTTGCGAGCGACGCGCGAGGCCGCACCGGTGTCGGTGTCGCGGGAACCGAGACATCTCGGCGGGTGACCACCACACCGCCGCACCGTCGCACCGCGGCTGCTCAGTGGTGCCGGTAGACGGTGGGCTCCATCGGCTCGTAGCCGGGGATCCGTTCGAGCGGGGTGGTGACCTGCACCTTGCACTCCGGGTTGCCCTGCAGCTTGCCGTGCGACCACCGGATCTCGCAGTAGCCCTCCACGATCGTGGTGGCCTTGGTGGCCTTGTCGGTGATCTGCGCTCGCCAGTCGACCTGCGGTTGGCCGGCGTGCGCGTCGAGCACCGCGAAACGTCGCAGCTCGTAGCGGTCGCGCCAGCTGCGGGTGTCGCAGACCCGGAGCCGCACTGGGGACCGCCCTTTCGTGCCGAGCAACCAGTAGGGCCCGCCGGCGATGCGCAGCATGCGGAACAGCATCTGGGTGCGCTGGGGGAGGGTGGCTCCCTCGATGCGGCGCCGCCACCGCAGGGTGGTCTCGATCGACACCGCTCGGCAGAGCTCGGCGTAGGCGGCCTCCTCGCCCGGGGAAGGTGACCGAGCGCGCATCGAGGCTTTCAACTGGGCCCTGGCCTGCGTGTCGAGGTCGCGCACGTCGTCGGGGAGCGAGCTGAGTGGTAGCTGGGCGCGGGCCTGCTCGTAGAAGGCTTGCAGCTCGTTGAGGGCCACCTCCTCGAACCACGACATCCTCGACTCGATCGTGTGGTCGGCGAGCAGCTCGTCGACCAGGGAACCCGGTGAAGTGTTGAGCACGCAGCGGGAGTCGTACTTGGCTTGGATGAACCAGACCCCCTCAACGGTGAGGTCGCGGGGCACGTCAGAGGTCCACACCGATCGCGCGCCTCCCGACCACTCGATGAGCTCGGGACGGCGGCCTCGCAGCACGTGGTGGCGGAACGCCTGGCCGTTGGCTATCGCCCGCAGGAGCAGGTCCCCGTTGGGGCCACCCTGGCGCGCTTCAGGAAGGATGGCGGGCTGCCACACCGACCGGTCGATGCCGGGCAGCTCGACGGCTTCGAGGTCGGCGGGCCAGCATCCTGTGGGGTCGTACACCAGCCCGAGGGCCGTGCCCAGCTCGGTGAGGTGGGTCTTGCTGCTGGCCACCGACGCTCAGCCGCCCGCGGGGACCGGTTCGGGGCCTTGCTGTGCGTAGGCCGCGAGGCGCCGCTGGCCTTCGACCGAGAGCATCTCGATGGCGTCGAAGACGAGGTTGTCGGGCCCGAGCGCGGCGTGCAGCGCCTTGCCGCCCGCGCTGTGGCGGGGTGGGAGGTTAGTGGTGAGCAGCACCAGCCGGTAGGCCTCGTGGCCGGAGGCCCGGATGACCGCGGCCTTGCCGAGCGCCTTCCAGAGGGTGTCGGTGCGGCGGAGCCCGGCGCGGCTGTTCCCCCGGCTGAACGCCCCGGACACGTCGAAGTACCAGTTGTTGCCGAGCGCGTCCTTGCCGGTGAAGTTGACCTCCACCCCCGCGGTGACCTTGCGGTTCATCGTGATGTCGGTGAACCCCGCCTGTTCGAGGATTTCGTGGGCGAGCTCCTTCGCCATGCGCCCTTCGCGCACCGCTCGGCTCTGGAAGTCGTCGAGGTCGTCGTCACCGGTCGGGGGGGGTGGGACGTACCACCAGCGATGATCGGCCCTGGAGCGCTCCCGCTCCTCCCGTGCCTCCAGAGCGCGCTCGGCCCGCTCGGTGGCGGCGGCGACGTAGGCGGGATCGGTGTCGTAGCCGACGAAGTGCCGATGGGTGTTGATCGCCGCCACCGCGGTGCTGCCCGATCCCATGAACGGGTCGAGCACCAGGTCGCCCCGGTAGGTGTAGAGCTCGATGAGCCGTTGCGGGAGCTCCACCGGGAACGGGGCGGGGTGGCCGAGGCGGGTGGCGCTCTCGGTGGGGATCTCCCACACGTCGGTGGTCCAGGTCATGAAGTCTTCTTTGGCGATGGTGTCTTGGTGGGGGAGGCCCCGCTCGGCCCGGTCGGGTTTCGGGATCGCCCGGTCGAAGCGGCCCTTGGAGGCGACGATCACCCGCTCGGTGAGGTCGCGCAGCACCGGGTTGGAAGCGCTCTGGAACGACCCCCAGGCACAGTTGCCCGAGGCGCCTTCCGCCTTGCGCCAGATGATCTCGCCCCGTAGCAGGAGCTTGAGCCGGTCCTGAAGGATGCCGACCACGTCCGCAGCGAGTGACCGGAACGGCTTGCGGCCGAGGTTGGCGACGTTGACCGCCAGGCGCCCTCCGGGCTCGAGCACCTCGACACAAGCGGCGAAGACGTCGGTGAGCATCTCGAGGTACTCGACGTAGGAGGCGGGGATGTGGCCCTCGCCGAGCGCTTCCTCGTAGGCCTTGCCGGCGAAGTAGGGCGGGGAGGTCACCACCAGCGCGACCGAGTTCGGCTCCAACCGTGGGGTGCCCTGCGCCATGTCTCGGGCGTCGAGGCACTGGATCCAGTCGACGATGGGCTGGCGGTTGACGGTGGCGTCGTTGGAGATCGTCGGGGCGGCGAAGCGGGCGTAGAACTCGGAGGAGTCGTGGCTCTCCCGCTTGCCCACCCCGAAGTTGGAGGTAGACGTCGCCCGCTTCCGTCGCGCTGGCACGGCGCTCATCGTAGGAGGCTCCCGGCGAGCGCCGAGTGAGCGTCGATGGCCGGCGCCGGCTGGCCGGCCGCGGGCGTGCCGAGTCGATCGATGCTGGCCGCGGCAGTGGGCCAGCGCCCGAGGGCCAGCGCGCGGGCGCAGCGGGCGTCGCTGGCGACGTAGGCGTGCATCGCCGCCGGGTCGAGCTCGTGCACTCGGGCCGCGTCGGCGTCGACGGGAGCCAACCCGGCCAGGCTCGCCAGGGCCTTGAGCCCGCACGGCAGGCCGAAGGTGCGGCCCACGTCGGCATGGAACACCCGGAACGCATCGAGGTGGCGATGACCGTGCCAGCGGGCCCGGTAGGCGCCCTGGTGGCCGGGCAGTGGACGGCCCCGCAGGCGCAGTGACGGGTCGGGCACGAGGCGCAGGCCCAGGTCCACCTCGTTGATCTCGGCCCGGGTGGCGAGGTAGGGCAGATCGAACGCCGCGCCGTTCCAGGTGACCAGCACGCCAGGCGTGAGCTCGGCGAGCCACCGGTCGAGCTCCCGCAGCAGCGCGGCTTCGTCGTGGTGGGCGAGGACCACCTCCCCGCCGGGACCGGCTACCGCGGCGGCGAGCACCCGCCCGACCCGAGGGTCGAGCCCGTCGGTCGCCGTGTCGGTCTCGATGTCGAGCCCGTAGACCGTGGGATCAGACGTCATGGACGAACCGTAACGAGGAGGTCTGACACCCAGGTGACCATGCCCCCCACGAACGCGCGAACCCGATCAGAAACCGGGGCCGTCGAGCAGGTCGGTGACCAGCGCAGCCACCGCCGAGCGCTCCGAGCGCTGCAGAGTGATGTGCGCGAACAGGGGGTGGCCCTTCAACGCATCGATCACCGACACCACCCCGTCGTAGCGGCCCACCCGCAGGTTGTCCCGCTGGGCCACGTCGTGGGTGAGCACCACTCGCGACCGCACCCCCAGCCGGGACAGCGCCGTCAGCAGCACCGAGCGCTCCAGGTTCTGCGCTTCGTCGATGATCACGAACGCGTCCGACAGCGAGCGGCCCCGGATGTGCGTGAGGGGAAGCACCTCCAGCAGGTTGCGGGCCGTCACCTCCTCGAGGACCTCCGGGCCCACGATCGACTCCAGCGCGTCGGTCACCGCCAGCGCCCACGGCGACATCTTCTCGTCCGCGCTGCCCGGCAGGTACCCGAGCTCCTGGCCACCCACCGCGTAGATCGGCCGGAACACCGTGACCCGCTTGTGGGACCGCTGCTCGAGCACCGCCTCCAGGCCGGCGGCCAGCGCCAGCACGCTCTTGCCCGTCCCCGCGTTGCCGCCGATCGACACGATGCCGATCTCGTCGTCGGCCAGCAGGTCCAAGGCGATGCGCTGCTCGGCGGAGCGGCCCCGCACCCCGAACAGCTCACGGTCCGCGCACACCAGCCGTACCCGCTTGTCCGGGTGCACCCGCCCCAGCGCCGACTGCGAGCCCGACACCAGCGCCACGCCGGTGTGGCAGGGAAGTTGCCGAGCTTCGTCGAGGTCGACTACCCGCTGGTCGAACAGCTCGTCGATCACCGTGCTCGGCACGTCGAGGGCGACGAAACCGGTCCAGGAGGTGTCCTCGGCCAGCTCGTTGCGATACTCCTCGGCGGCCAGGCCCACCACGCTGGCCTTGAGTCGCAGCGGCAGGTCCTTGGTGACGAGGGTGACGTCGTGGCCCTCGGTCGCCAGGTTGCGGGCCACGGCCAGGATGCGATGGTCGTTGGTGTCGAGGGTGAGGGTCTCGGGCAGGCCTGCGGTGTCCTGGTGGTTCACCTCCACCCGCAGTGTGCCCCCCACTTCGGTCACCGGCACCGGGTTGGTGAGCGTGCGATGCGCCCGGCGCAGCCGCTCGAGCTGCCGTAGCGCCTGCCGAGCGGCCCACCCGAGCTCGGGGTGATGGCGCTTGGCCTCCAGCTCGGACAGCACCACCAGCGGCAGCACCACCTCGTGCTCCTCGAAACGGAACATGGCTTGCGGATCCGCCAGCAGCACCGAGGTGTCCACCACGTAGGTCTTGCGGGGCAGGCAGCCGGACGGGCGCGCGGCGACGACGGGATCGGTCACGGGACTCCTACCTCGACGGGCACCCCCGAGCCCCACGACGTCGGCGGGTGGCTCGAACCGGGTGCGGGACAGGTCACCGTCGCCCATGAAACACCCGGGCGGAGACCGAAGGGTGGATGCCTGTGCCGACCTCGCCGGGCGCGCCGCGAGCTGAGGATGAGCGAGGATGGCCCACATGTCGGCTGCTTCGGGATGCGTGTTCTGCTCGATCGTGGCCGGCCGCACGGAAGCGTACCGGGTGTACGAGGACCGCAGGTCGGTGGCGTTCCTCGACCGCCGCCCGCTGTTCAAGGGCCACACCTTGCTGGTGCCTCGCCGGCATGTGGCGGTGCTGGCCGACCTGCCCCTCGACGACGTCGGGCCGTTCTTCCATGTCGCACAGCTGCTCTCGGCGGCCATGGAATCCGCGCTCGGCGCCGCCGGCTCGTTCGTGGCCCTGAACAACCGGGTCAGCCAGAGCGTGTCCCACCTGCACGTGCACGTCGTGCCCCGCAATCGCAAGGACGGGTTGCGAGGCTTCTTCTGGCCCCGCACCTCCTACACCGGCGAGGACGAGATGGTCGCGTACGCGCAGCGCTTGCGATCGGCGATGCCGCCCGCGCCGCGCGAGCCCCAGGTTGGGTGAGCCACGGTGGGGTGAGCCGGCCCGAGCGTCAGCCCGCGTCGACCGCCTTGGCCAGCTCCTCCAGTGCATCGTGGAGGCCATCGGCGATCGCCCACGGGTCGGGGATCAGCTCGGGGCACACCAGTACCCCGAAATCCAGGCTGTCGAGGTAGCTCATCACCGTGATGTTGATGCCACCTCCGTCGAAGATCGGCCCCATCGGGTAGGTGGCCAGCATGCGGGCCCCGGCGATGTAGAGCGGGAAGGGCGGGCCGGGCACGTTGGAGATGGTCACGTTGAACAACGGGCGGTGGCGGTCGGCGATCTTCATCCGGGAGTACAGCCGGGCCGCCTGTGCCGCCACCGCGGGGGCCGCGAACTCCACCCAGTTCTGCAACGTGTCGGCCCCGATGGCGTTTTGTTGTTCTTTGGCCGCGGCCATGCAGGCGTGGATGGCGTCCAGCCGTTCGAGCGGATCATCCAGGTCGGTGGCGAGGGTGCACAGCATCGAGGAGACCCGGTTTCCGTGGGTGCCCTTCTGGTCCTCGGTGCGCACCGACACCGGCACCATCGCCACCAGCGCCCCGTCGGGGTGCTCGTCGCGCGAGTCGAGGTATCGGCGCAGCGCCCCCGCACAGATCGTGAGCACCACGTCGTTGACCGTGGTGCCCCGAGCGTTCTTGATCATCTTGACCTCGGGCAGCGGCAACGACGCGGTGGCGAAGGCCCGGTGCGGCGTGAGGGTGGCGTTGAACGAGGTGCGCGGCGCGCTGAACGGCGACGGCGGTGGCTTCTGGTCGGGCTGGCGCCGGTTGGTCTCCCGGATCTGCAGCGCGGCCTCCACCGTGCGGCGCACGGTCTTGATCGCCCGCACCGGCTGCTGGGCCAGCGAGGCCAAGGCGTGGGCCACCAGCTCCGTGTCGCTCGGCACCCGCTCCGGCTCCCAGGGCTTCGCCGGCGGCGGCTTCCGCTCGATCTCCGGGCTCAGGTCCAAGATGGCCACCATCAGCTCCTCGCCGGACGCCCCGTCGATGGCGGCGTGGTGCACCTTGGTGAGCAACGCCACGTTGCCCCCCTCGAGGCCGTCGATGAGCCACGCCTCCCACAGCGGGTGGGAGCGGTCCAGCGGGATCGCCGCGAGGTGCCCGGCCAGCTCCGTGAGCTCCTTCATCCCCCCGGGCGCCGGCACCGCGATGTGGCGCAGGTGCCAGTCCAGGTCGAAGTCGGGATCCTCGATCCAGATCGGGTGGTGCAACCCGAGCGGCACCTCGACCAGGCGCCGCCGGAACGGTGGGGCCTGATCCAGCCGCTCGGCGTACAGCTCCCGCAGGCTCTGGAACGAGAAGCCGTGAGGCGCGGTAGACGGGTCGAGCACCATGAGGCTGGCCACGTGCATGAACGACGTGGAGGTCTCCATGTAGAGGAACCCCGCATCGAGCCCGGTCAGTCGCTGCATCGCCCGTCTCCTTCCCCTGGTCGCCTGTGCTCGCCCGTGCTCGCCGTTGCTCGGAGGTGCGCGGACCCCCCGCTCCCACCCGAGCTGTTCATCGGGACGCGGCCTCCGACCGCGCCACGGTGAACAGTTCGGCGTCTGGGGGCATGCTCCCACGGAACGGCGCCCGCGTCACCGGGTTCGGGCAATGGCGGTGGGCGACCTCAGCCGTCGAGGCGGAAGCGGGGCTCGCCGCCCTCGACCGTGAGGGTGCCGGGCATGCCGATGAGGTCGAACTCGCTGCCCCGCAATCCGGCCGCTCGCACCGCCACCACCTCGCTGCGGTGCTCACCGGCAAGGATGGTCAACTCCAGGTGCCACACCGGCGGGCCACCCTGCTCGCCCGGCTCGGGCGTGGCATCGACCACGAACACGTCGTAGGTCCCGTCGGGGATCATGGCCGTGAGCGTGGCACGATTCCTGGCAATGCGCAGAACGGCTGCGGTGATCGGGGTGGTGCTCGTGGCCGTGGTGATCGCCACGGCGGTCTCAGCTCACCCGGCGCGCACGGCCACGGTGCGGATCGACTCGGTGGGCGAGCACGGGGTCTGCGCCGTCGAGCTCGGCTCGGGCCAGCGTGACTGCTGGGCCTACTCCCCGGAGATCCCCGAATCGATCGGCTTCAACCCTGGCGACTGCTACCGGGCGAGATGGGCCTACGACGCCATGGTGCCGCCGCATCTCGCCGCCACCCCTTGCCCCGACGGGGCGTGAGCGCGCTCCTGGGCGTGCACCCCCACGCCGGCCGCTGGGGTCACAGATCGACGATGGCGAGGAACAGCTCGGCTTCGGGGACACCCACCTCGGCGCCGTGGTCACGCAAGCGGCCCAGCACCCGGGCCCGGAACGCCTCGAGCTGGGTGCCGTCGTCGCCGGGATCGATGTGCATCGTCGAACGCCACTGGCTGCGGTGCTCGAGCAGCGCCGCCACCTTCGTCTCGCCGTGTCCGGTGACGTCTTCGGCATGGTTCGGCTCGTCGGCTTCGAACAGCAGCAGCGCCGAGGGTCGGTGGTGCGCCACGTCGTGGTCGCGATGGAAGTGTGGGTCCCGGGCCGCGACCACCCCGTCCACCGTCAGCCAGCCGGCGTGGCGGTGATCCGGGTGGAGGCGGTACCGCTTCCACGGGTCGTGACCGAGCACCACGTCGGGCTGTAGCCGGCGGATCCAGTAGGCCACCTGGGCCCGCAGTGCCAGCGACGACTCGAGCTCCCCGTCGATCTGGCCGAGCATCACCACTTCGCCGGTGGCCCCCAGCCGCCGGGCCGCCGCTCGCTGCTCCTGCTCGCGCTGGTGCACCAGCTCGGCCAGATCGGTCGTCGGATCCCACGAGCCCTTCGAGCCGTCGGTCAGCACCAGGTGGTGCACCACACAGCCGGCGGCCGCCCACTTGGCCAGGGTAGCTCCGCACCCGAACTCGATGTCATCGGGGTGGGCGCCGACGGCCAGCGCCCGGCCAGGGACCGGCAGGTCGAGGTTCATCCCTGCTCGCTCGCCGGCCGGGTCAGCGCCAGCCACGCCGGTGGCTCCAGATCGCCCGGGAGATCCACGTCCCAACCCAGCCGGGCTTCGCGCACCACACGCAGCGGCAGCCCCAACCGGTGCGCCTCGGTCTGGTGCCGGTGGAACGACCCCGGCCCGTAGGAGAACCGGAAGCCCGCCCGGGCCGGTACGCACGCCACGTTGGTGCCGTCATCGCGCCGATCCGGCACCAGGGTCACCCCGTCGCCGGCTGCCACCCAGGCCAGGTCCCGCGCGTGCGGTAAGTCCGCGTGGGCCACGATCACCCGCTCGACTCCCCGGGCCGCGAGCTGGGCCACCCCGTCGGCCACCGCGCCGTCGAGCCCCCGCCCCGGGCGCCAGATCACCTCTGCGCCCATCTCCGCCGCCCACGCGGCGACCTCATGGTCATCGCAGACCACCGACACCGGCAGCTCACCAGCGGCGCGCACCACCGCGGTGGCCATCCGGCGCGACAGCTCCTGTCGGGCACGGTCGTCGAGTGCGGGGGAGAGCCGCCGCTTCGCCGCGTGGAAGGCCTTCACCGGCACGAGCACCGCGACACCGGAGACGCCCGGTCGGTCAGCGAACTCATGGCCGGCGGCCGGGGCGCTCATCGAGCCCCGAGTCTAGGGTGAGGTCATGCGGATCAAGGCGGCCGTCATCGGTGCCGGGTCGTGGGGGACGACCGTCGCCAACCTCCTGGTCCAGAACGTGCCCACGATCCTGTGGGCCCGCGAAGCCGGGCTCGCCGAGCAGATCAGCACCACCCATCGCAACGAGCGGTATCTGCCCGGCTTCTCCCTCGACGCCAGGCTGGCGGCCACCGCGGACCTGGAAGAGGCGGTCTGCAGCGCAGACCTCCTGGTGATGGGCGTGCCCTCCCACGGGTTCCGCGACACCCTCGAGGCCGTCAGCCCCTGCATCCGCGCCTGGGTCCCCGTGGTGAGCCTGGCCAAAGGTCTCGAGCAGGGCACGAACAAGCGCATGACGGAGATCATCCAGGAGGTGCTGCCTGGCCATCCCTACGGGGTGCTCACCGGCCCCAACCTGGCGAAGGAGATCCTCGCCGGCCACGCCGCGGCCTCCGTGCTGGCCATGAGCGACGCCACCATCGCCACCCGCCTCCAGGACGTGTTCGCTACCGAGCCGTTCCGCGTCTACACCAACGACGACGTCATCGGCTGCGAGCTCGGCGGGGCATTGAAGAACGTCATGGCCATCGCGTCCGGGATGGCCGACGGGCTGGGTACCGGCGACAACACCCGGGCCGCGGTGATCACCCGGGGACTCGCCGAGCTGACCCGGCTTGGCATGGCGATGGGCGGCAAGCCCATGACCTTCGCGGGTCTGGCCGGCATGGGGGACCTGCTCGCGACCTGCATCAGCCCCCAGAGCCGCAACCGCCACGTCGGCGAGCAGCTCGGCCGAGGTCGGCGCATCGAGGAGATCATCGAAGAGATGCACATGGTCGCCGAAGGGGTGAAGACCGCGCCGGTGGTGATGGAGCTTGCCGAACGCTACGGAGTGGAGATGCCCATCGCCGAGCAGGTGTTCAACGTGGTGCACCGCGGCCGCCCGGCCGAGGAGGCCTACCGTGGGCTGCTCCGCCGCCGGCGGGTGAGGGAGATGCATGGCCTCGACTGAGCCCCGAGCGACCGTCGGGCGTGCCGTCCGGAGCACCCCCACCGGCGGTGACCGGCGCGCCGGCCGCCCGCGGCTGGCGCCCCCGGCACCGTGATGCGCCCCGGCCAGTGGCTCGGGCCGTGGTGGTTCGAGCGCCAGACCGACCCCGAGAGCGCCGAGTTCATCCCCGGCGGTGGGCGGGAGAACCTCACCCACCGGACCTGGACCCGGCTGGGCACCCTCACGGGCCCGGAGCGGGCCGCCATCGACCCCCGGGGGCTGGTGGGCGGTCCCTCCGCCCGCTGGTCGATCGACTGGTGGATCGGCGCCGAGGACCGCTGGCACCTCCCCAGCCGGGAGGTGGCCGTCCGCCAGCGCCTGGTGGGTCACGCCCCCGTGGTCGAGACCGCCATGCGGATTCCCGGCGGTGACGCGCGGCACCGGGCGTTCGCGTTGGCCGGCCGGGACGGACCGGAGGTGGTCATCGAGATCGAGAACGGCACTCCTGTCCCCTTCGCGGTCGCGCTCGCGCTGCGACCCGATACCCCCGCCGGCCCAGGCGTGATCACCACTGTCGAGCTCGACGGCACGGCGGTGCTCGCTGACGGCGAGCTGGCCCTCGTGCTCCCGAGGCCGCCGGCGCGGATCGCGGTGGGCACCGCCTCCGACGGCGACGCGGTCCACGACGTGATCACCGGCGCGGCGACGGCGTCCTGGCCGGGGCCCGTGCGCTGCGAGCGGGGCCGGGCGAATGCGGCCTTCGTATACCCGCTGCCCCACACCGCCACCCTCAGGGCGGCGCTGCCGCTGCGGCCCCCGCTGCCCTCGCCCCGCCGGCGACGCCACGCCGGAACGATCCGAGTGGTGAGCTCGGCCACCACCGCCGAGCAGGTGCGCAAGGGCTGGGACCGGCAGGTGGCGAGAGCGCTGCGGGTGCAGCTCCCCGACGACCGGCTGGCCGGGGTGATCGAGGCCGCCCGCCGGCACCTGCTCGGCCTCCACGCCGGCGAGGACGTGTCCACCTGGCCGTTGCGGGCCGCAGGTTGGCGGGAGACGGCCGCGGTGGTGGTGGCCCTCGACCAGTACGGGTTCCACGAAGAGGCGAGCCAGCTCGTGGCCACGCTTCCGGACCGCCAGGGGCTCGACGGCTTCGTCGGCGCGAGCGAGGAGGGGTGGGCAGCCAACGGGGCGGCGCTGCACGCGGTGGGGGAGCACTGGCGCCTGACTCGCGACGAGCTCACCACCGAGGAGCTGGTCGGTCCGGTGGCCAAGGCCGGTCACTGGATCGGCAAGCGATGGGCAGCCGGGCAGGTACGGGGACGGGCCCGGCGGGGCTCGTTTCCCGGGCCCGGGCTCGAGGACCTCGGCTGGTGCGCGCGGGGCCTGCGGGATGTGGCCGGCGCGATGGCCGGCGTCGGCCAACCGGAGCTCGCCGAAGACCTGGACCGCTTCGCCGAGCAGATCGTGGCCGTCCTCGCCGGGGGCGAGCCCGAGGCCGCGCACCTCCGTGTTGCCTCGCTCGGTGCGCTGCCCGAACCCGGGGAGCGGATGGCGGCGGTGGCTGCGCTGGCTCGCGAACGCTGGGAGGTGGGACCGGCGCTGGTCGACCCCGCCGACCGCGGCCTCGACCCGTCCCTCACCCTCGCGCTGGCCACCATCGAGCTCCGCCTGGGTGACGAGCGGGCACTCGATCGTCTGGGCTGGCTGCTCGACCATGCATCGGCCACGGTGACCTGGCCCAGCGCTGTCCACCCCCGGACCCGGGGCGGCTCCGCCGGCGACGGCCACGACGGGGTGGTCACGGCGCAGGCCTGCTCGTTCTTCCGCCGTCTGCTGGTCGACGAGGACCGTTCCGGGCTCCGGCTGTGCGCGATGTACCCACCGGGGTGGCTCGGCCAGGGAGTCGAGGTGCACGACGCCCCGACGGCTTTCGGCCGGTTGGGCTTCGCCGTCCGCTGGCACGGCGAGCGCCCCGCGCTGCTGTGGGAGCTGGACCCCCACCCCGGGGTCGGCGAGATCACCCTGGTGGCGCCGGGGCTCGATCCGTCGTGGTCGAGCAGTGAGCCCCGGGGGGAGGCGCTGCTCGCTCCGGTGACATCTGCCACGGTCATCGCCGAGCCTGCCGGGCCCCCTGCGCCGGAGCCCGATGGCGAGACTGGGTCATCATCGTTCAGCTGAGGCAGGCGAGGCAGCGAGGTCGGAGATGAGCGAGCAGGACGCGGAGCAGGTCGATCTGCGCTCGGTGCTGATGGATCTCGGCGTTCCGCTCGACGAGGTCGAGCGGGCCGAAGCCGACGGCACCCTCGAGCTGCTGGCCCTCGAGCGGGTCGTCTGGCTCGAGCCGCCCACGTTCGACCTCGCCGAGGTGGCGGCGCTCTCGGGTGTCTCCCCGGAGGAGATCCGGTCCTACTGGCGGGCGCTCGGCTTCCCCGACCCCCGACCCGGCGAGAAGCTCTTCACCGAGCGCGACGTCGAGATGTTGAGCGCCGTGGTGTCGTTCATCGCCGAGGGCACGCTCGAGCCGGACCTGGCGCTCCAGATGGCCCGGGTGGTGGGCTCGGCCATGGACCGCATCGCCACCGCCCAGGTCGATTCGTTGCAGCTCAGACGTGACGCCCGGGAGAGCCAGGAGGCCGCGGGCGGCACCGTGACCGCGGGGGCCGCCCGGAACACCGCGGAGCTGCTCTCGCTCATGCCCCGGGTGATGGAGCTGGTGTGGCGCCGCCAGGTCGCCCACGCGGCCCGCCGGCGCATGATGCGCGCCGCCAGCGACGGAGGAGCCGACACCGTGGTGGTGGGATTCGCCGACATGGTGGGATTCACCGCCAAGACCCAGCAGCTCGAGGACCACGAGCTGGCCGAGGTGGTGGACCGCTTCGAGACCGTCGCGTACGACGTGGTGAACAGCCACGGTGGACGGGTGGTCAAGATGATCGGCGACGAGGTCATGTTCCTCCACGACGAGGTGCGCGCCGGAGCTGAGCTGGCGCTGGCGCTGGCGGAGCGCTTCGGCGACGACCCCGCGCTCTCCGACGTGCGGGTCGGGCTGGCCTGTGGACCGGTGCTCGAGCGCGACGGTGACGTCTACGGGCAGGTGGTCAACCTGGCCAACCGCATCGTGTCCATCGCCTACCCGGGGTCGGTGGTGGTGTCCGAGGAGGTGCACGACGCGCTGGCCGACCACGACGACCTCTACTTCCGATCGCTGCGCTCCCACTACCTCAAGGACATCGGAAAGGTCCCGCTGTGGGTGCTGCGGCGCAGCGCGGAGTCCCCCGAGGCGCCCTACCGGGATGCCCGGGAGCGCCGGGCGGCGCGGGAGTTCCTGCGAGAGCAGTGGGCGATGTTGCGCGAGGAGGTCCGGGCTCGCAGCGCCGAGCTGTCCGACCTGCCGGAGCTCTTGCGCCGCGAGATCGCGCGCGGTGGCCCGAACCAGACGGAGCCGACCACCGGACAGTTCGAGGCCCTCACCGACGCGGTCCTCGAAGCGGACCTGCAACCGCAGATCCAGGTGGAGCTGCTGGCCGACCTCGAGGTGGCCCAGCGGCTACGGCGCCTGGAAGAGGAGGCGCAGGCGAAGGCAGCCGAAGCCGACGAGGAGGCCGAGCGTCGCCTGGAGGAGATCGAGCGGGAGGCGCGCCAGCGGATCGAGCACATCGAGCGTGAGGCCCGACTCAAGATCGAGCGGGCCCTCGCCGAGGCGGAGGAGAAGTCCCGGCGGGCCAACGAGGAAGCCAGCCGCAAGGTCGAACGGGTCGCCATCGAAGCCGAGCGCAAGGCGGAGCGGGCAGCGAAGGAGGCCAAGGTCGAGGCGCAGCGCAAGGCCAAGCGCCGCTCGCGCGACCGGGACGCCCGGAACGGCAAGAAGGGCACGCGCAACCACAAGAAGGACGAGAACGACACGTAAGCCGGGGGAGGGGGGTGCGCGGCTCCCGGGGGCGGTGTCGGGGTGCGGCTCAGCCGTTCGCGAGCTGCGCGGTGGCGATGCGCCACGGCGCCAGCTCGAAGGAGCCTTCGAAAGGCTCGAGCGGCCGGCCGCGCAGGTCGACCAGCCACCCCCGCCGCCCGGGGATGTGCACGACGGTCGGCTCCGGTGAAGGGTTGAACACCCGCACCACCAGCTGACCGCGCTCCCGCCGCACGGCCGACACCTCGGCTCCGCCGACGTCCAGCCCGGTGCCGGTCGCCGGGCCGTCACCCTCACCGCTCGATGACGTCACCCGCATCGGGAGGAACGCGTCGTCGACCAGCCCGAACGCCGCGGTGGGATCGCCACCCGCCGCCAGCGCGAACCGCAACGTGTGGGGCCCGATCATCTGGGAGCCCTCGGTGTGGATGAACGGCCCCGCCGGCAGCGGGCGATACGCCATCGGCGCGTTGGACAGCAGTCCGGTGCAGCGCAAGAGGGTGAGGGCCAGGGCGTGGGCCGCGCCATCGCGCACGTCGACCAGCTCGTACTCGAGCAGCCCCTCGTGTACCACCGTCAGCCCACCCGCGCAGACGAACCGGCGCGAGGGATAGGTCGGCAGGGGCAGCTCGTGCGGTCCACCCTCGGCCTCCAGGCCCCGGGACACCACCGCGAACGCGCACTCCGCGTGGGACTCGCGGGCCGGATCGGGCAGCGGGAACCAGGCCCGGAGCCGGTGGTCACGGCACGGGTTGTGGAACTCGACGGCCACCCGCACCAGCGGGCTGCCCGCGTGCACCTCGATCGTCGTCGTGGTCGTCACCTCGACGGAACCCGCACGGGCTCCGAAGGTCACTCGCTCGGGCCAGGAGTAGGTGCGCTCGATCGCCAACCGGGCCCTTAGCGGGCCACGCTCGACCACCCGAACCGACACCGACGCCGGGGTGTCCACCACGGTGTCGGTCGCGGGCGGGGAGTAGTTGTAGGTGTCACCCGCGTCGCCGTCGTCGACGAGCCGGGCCATGCCCGCCACCCCGTCGAGGGAGAACGTGCCGGTGGCGGGGTCGACCTCCACGGTCACCAAGCCGTTGGCGATCACCGGCGCGCCAGCGCCCTCGACGGTCACCGGGGCCACGCGATCTGCGCCGGGCTCGAGGACCTTCCAGCCGAGGGCCGGGACATCGGCCGCCCAGGTGAGCACCCGCTGCGAAGGTGGGGTGACCAGCGCGATCCGGGCCGGGCCCTCGGGCAGATCGGCCGCGGCCTCGCTCACGAGGCTCTTCGCCGGACCGGCGTAGCGCTCGCCGCTCCCGTCGCTGGAGCAGACCAGTCGCACGTCGAGCACCCCGGTCTCCTCGACCTCGATCTCGACGTCGCGCAGCTCGTGCATGCCGTCGACCGCCGCGTGCACCAGGGTGACCACGTCGGTCCGGGTCAGCCCGCCGGTGCCGGCCACGCCGTCGTTGACCGAGAGCACCTGCGTCCCGTCGATCGGCTCGGTGCCGGCCAACACCAGCTCGACCACCCCGCTACGGGTGCGGGCCGAGGAGTTGACGGCCAGTGGCCCGGGCACACCGATGGAGCTGGCCAGTGCGGCCACGGCCCGCTCCGCCAACCCCTCGCCGATCTGGCGCGCTTCCGTGTAGCGGTGCCGGACCGCGGCGTTCACCTCGTCGATGGAGCACGCACAGCTCGAGTCGTGTGCCGCGTTGCGGATCATCTCCAGCCAGGCCAGCTCGAGCGCTCGCTCGGGCCAGCGATCGGCCGGCAGGTACAGCGCGCTCAGCGGCTCGGCCACCCGCTCCAGCACCCGCTCGGCCACCGCGGCGGCCTGCTTGACGTCGACCCGGTTCGAGGCGACCCCCATCAGCAGGTTGGCCCGCGCCCCCGAGCGCAGCTCCCCGAGCCAGGTGGGGAGTCCCTCGGTCGCCGCCCGGTCCAGGTAGTCCGCGAGAGTGGTGACCTGGAACCGGTAGCCGTCCTGGAGCTGGTTGGCCTCCGCCAGCACCCGGCTCAGGTATGGCTTCGGTCGCAGGTGGTCGGTGCCGTTCATCCACAGGATCGGCCCCTCGAGGAGGAAGCTCGCATGGTCGCGCTCGAAGCGCTCCACCATGCCGACCAGCTCCTTGGCATCGTCGGGCAGTGCGGCGCCGTTGCCGTAGCCCTCGAGCAGGTACTCGGCCCGCACGGTGGAGCCGTCGGGTGCCGACCACCAGAACGCGCTGCGATCGACGGCCGAGGGAACCCCGCGCCACACGACCGCATGGGACAGCCCGAACTGGCGGAGGATCTGTGGCATCTGGGCCACGTGCCCGAACATGTCAGGCAGGTACCCGACCTCCATCGCCCCGCCGAAGGCGGCCGCCCGCTCCCAGCCCAGCTGGAGGTCGCGGACCACCGTCTCACCGGACACGAGGAACTCGTCCATGAGGACGTACCACGGGCCCACCCCCAGCCGCCCGCTGGCCGCCAGGCCCCGGAGCCGCTCGGTGTGCTCGGGGCGGACCTCCAGGTAGTCGTCGACGACGGCCATCTGCCCGTCGAGCATGAAGTGCGCGAACCCCGGGTCGCGCTCGAGGAGCGGGAGCAGCTCGTCGACCAGGTCGACGAGCTGCAACCGGAAGGACTGGTACGCCTCGTACCATTCCCGGTCCCAGTGGGTGTGGGGCACGACGGCCACCTCGCGAGTCATGTGGGGAGCCTACGCTCGGCAACGATGCGGATCGCTTTCGGTACCGACGAGAGCACCCCGCTCACCGACGCCGTGCAGCGCCGGCTGCGGGAGGCGGGCCACGAGGTGGTGGTGGTCGGCGAGGGCGACCCCTGGCCCGAGGTCGGCCGGCGGGTCGGCGAGGCGGTCGCGGGCGGCCGTGCCGAGCGGGGGGTCGTCTGCTGCTGGACGGGCACCGGGGTGTCGATCGCCGCGAACAAGGTGCCCGGAGTGCGGGCGGCGCTGTGCACCGACGCCGAGACGGCTCGGGGGGCACGCCGGTGGAACGACGCCAACGTGCTCGCCCTCGGGTTGCGGCTGACCTCGGAGGAGGTGGCAGGCGAGATGCTCGACGCCTTCCTCACCACCGACGTGGACGACGACGAGCGCGCCGCCATCGCCCGGCTCGAACAGCCCGGACCGGGTAGGTTGTGAGACGATGCCGACGTTCGTGATGCTCTCCGTCCTCGGTCCCGACGGCTCCGCCACCTTGCGCACCAACCCGCGCCGCATCAAGGAGGTCAATGCCGAGGTCGAGGCGATGGGGGCGAAGGTCAAGGACCAGTACGCGTTGTTGGGCCAGTGGGACTTCATCACGATCATCGAGGCGCCCAACGAGGGCGTCATGGCTCGCATCGCCACCACGCTCGCCGCTCGGGGCACCCTCAAGACCCGCACCCTGACCGCCATCCCGGTCGACGAGTTCATCGCCCTGCTGGGCGAAGGGGTGGGCGAAGCCCCGCCGCACTAGGGCGCCACGGCCTACCAGCTGCTCAGTACCACCACATGCCTCGCCGCCGCTCGCGGCGCACGTCGGCCTCCGCGAACGGCAGGGGCAGTTCCATCCCGTCGGAGAGCCGCCGCAACCGATACCCGCCCGGACTGTGCCCGATCACCTCGAACCCCCGAGCCCAGCGACCATCGAGACGGTTGCGCACCTCGACCCGCGCCCCGGGCATCAACGGCTCTGCCGTGCCCTCCAGCTGCTCGCTGCGAACGTGATCGACGGGTTCCACGGCCGGCCTCATTCTCCCGCTCGGGTCCGATCACGTCCACCATCTCGTCCGGAACCTGCGGCGGCAGGCTCGGACGCCGGTTGCGCCAGGTCGCGGGCGGTCGTCGCGTACACTACGCACCACGGGGCAAGCCAACCAGGGGGTGGAGGGATGACCACGGCGCATGATCTGCACGGCCGGGCACGGAGCTTCGCCGTGGCGGTGCTGCTCGCGATGGCGGTCCTCGCGGCGGCGTGTGGAGGTGGCGGCGGCAACGATCAGACTGGTGCGACCTCGAACACGTTGGCACCGGACGTGACCGTGGCGCCGGCCGGCGACGTGCGGACCGGCGGCAAGCTGGTGTACGGCATCGAGGCCGAGACGTCCGGGTTCGATCCCACCACCGACCGGTGGGCGATCTCGGGCAACCTGATCGCCTTCGCCATCTTCGATCCACTGGCGGCCTACGACGCGGACGGCAACCTGCGGCCCTACCTGGCCGAGTCGTTCACCCCGAACGACGACTTCACGCGCTGGACCATCAAGGTTCGCCCGAACATCACGTTCCACAACGGCACGCCGCTCAACGGAGCCGCGGTCGCGGGGGCGCTCAACGCGATCCGAGAGTCCGTTCTCGCCGGTGGAGCGCTGCGCAACGTGACGAACGTCGAGGTCCCCTCCGGTGACCCCATGTCCGTGGTGGTCACCATGCGAAACCCGTGGGCGTCGTTCCCGGCGGTGCTGGTGGGGCAGGCCGGGGTGGTGCCGGCGCCGGAGCAGCTCAACGCGACCGGCGAGGCCAAGTCCCGGCAGCCGATCGGCACCGGCCCGTTCGTGTTCAAGCAGTGGATCCCCGACAACCGGTTCGTGGCCTCCCGCAACGAGAACTACTGGATGCGCGACAGCGAGGGCCGGCAATTGCCCTATCTGAGCGAGGTGGAGTTCCGGCCGATCCCCGACGTGCAGACCAGGGTGAGCGCCCTCCAGACCGGGGACGTGAGCATGATCCACACCACCGATCCGTTGACCATCGCGGACCTGAAGCTCCAAGCGGAGGCCGGTCAGATCCAAGCGGTGGAGGACCGGGGTGAGAACGAAGAGACGTTCATCATGTTCAACACCAGCAAGCCCCCGTTCGACAACGTGCTGGCGAGGCGCGCCGTGGCGTACGCGGTCAACTACGACACGTACCTGAGCACCTTCCAGATCCCGCCCAGCCTGGCCGCCGACAGCGCGTTCGGGAAGAACTCGCCGTATCACGTCGACTCCGGCTTCCCGACCTACGACCCGGAGCGGGCACGCCAGTTCGTGGCGGAGTATGAAGCACAGACAGGCCAGAAGCTGAGCTTCACAATCGGCACGACCCCGGTGCCGGTGAACCAGCAGGCGGCCACTCTGCTCGCCGGGTTCTGCGAGGCGGTCGGCATGCAGGTCTCGGTGCAAGCCGTCGAGCAGGGCAAGTACATCAGCGACGCGGTCACCGGGAACTACCAGGCGAACCTCTGGCGCCAGTTCGGATCGCCGGATCCCGACGGGGACTACCTGTGGTGGCACGAGTCCAACGTCACCGATCCGATCTCGCTCAACATCGCCCGGTTCAAGAACCGTGAGCTGAGCGAGGCGCTGGACAAGGCTCGGGCGTCCAACGACCCCGAGGTCCGCAAGGAGCAGTACGCCATCGTCCAGCGGATCTGGGCCGATCAAGTGCCCTACGTCTGGCTGAACACAACGACCTGGCTGATCGCGGCGGAGAACGACGTGCGGAACCTGGGCAACGTCGCCCTGCCGAACGAGCAAGGGGTGGCCGACATCCCCTCCATGGCCTTCCAGTCGGGCTCCAGCCGCCTCACCATGACCTGGCTCGATCGCTAGGGCTCCGGCCGACCAGGCCCACTCAGGAGTCCGCGGGCCCTGCCTTGCCTGCAAGGGCCGGGGTAGGGTCCCCCGCCGTGGCCCCCAGCTCCGCGCCGCCGCTCCGCAAGGCGCTCAAGCGACACGCGCCCAGCCTCGCCGTGGAGCGGGAGCTGTGGGCCGCCGGGCATGACCTTGTGGCCGGTCTGGACGAGGTGGGTCGTGGCGCCTGGGCTGGCCCGTTGGTGATCGGCGCGGTCGTGGTGCCCCGGGAGCGGCGGGTCTACAAGATCCGCGACTCCAAGCTGCTGACCGAGCGCGAGCGCGAAGCGCTCTTCGATCGCATCACGAGCTGGGCAGTGGCCTGGGCGGTCGGGGTGGCCTCACAGCAGGAGTGCGACCAGCTGGGCATGTCGGCGGCGCAGCGGTTAGCGGCGCGCCGGGCGCTCGATCGTCTCGGGGTGGTGCCCGACCAGATCCTGCTGGACGGCAAGTGGGATTTCGTCGGCGGGCCGAACACCCACCGGATCGTGAAAGGGGACGCCACCTGCCTCTCGATCGCCGCCGCGTCCATCGTCGCCAAGGTGTGGCGGGACCGGCTGATGCGCTCGTTGGCGGCCAGCTTCCCGGGGTACGACTTCGATTCCAACAAGGGCTACCCCTGCCCGCGGCACCGGATGGCGCTCGCCGGGATGGGGCCCACCTCCATCCACCGTCGGAGCTGGGCCTTCATGGATTCCCTGCCCTGGACCGGCGTGGCGCGGGTCAGACCAACCGTGCACCACCCGCAGCTCTCGCTGTTCGGCGGATCGCGCTGACGCGGCAGGCTCAGCCGGCGGTCTGGGTGCCGACGAGGAGGTCCTTGAAGGGCGTCTTGGCGTCGATGCCGGGGTCCTTCGGCAGGCCGAGCACCCGCTCACCGACGATGTTCTTCATCACCTCGTCGGTGCCCCCGGCCACCTTCATGCCGGGGATCCCGAGCAGCAGCTGGGACCAGGCGTAGGTTCCCCACTCACCGGTGTTCGCCTGGATCCGCGGGCCGAGCACGTGCGCCACGAAGTTGGCGGTCCGCCACAGGTTGTTGGTGAGTGACAGCTTGGCGATCGACATCTCGGGACCGGGCATCTGTCCGGCCTTGATCTTCGCCATCGCCCGCTGGTTGGTGTACTTGGCCACCTGGAAGTGGATGTAGACGTCCATGAGCTGCTGGCGGACCAGCGGATCGTCGGCCACCTCGAAATGGCGGACGAGCTCGGCCAGCCGGGTGAGGCTGGCCATCCCCATGCCACCGGCGCCACCGGCACCGATCGACGCCCGCTCGTTCATCAGCGTGGTCAGCGCCACCGTCCAGCCTTGGTTGACGTCACCGAGGCGGTGGCTGTCGGGCACCCGCACCTCGGTGAAGAACACCTCGTTGAAGTTGGCGCCACCGGTCATCTGCCGCAGCGGGCGGATTTCCACGCCCGGGGCCTTCATGTCGACCACGAACCCGGTGAGCCCCTTGTGCTTGGGGAGGTCCGGGTCGGTGCGGCAGATGATCTCGCCGATGTCGCTGTAGTGCGCACCGGAGGTCCACACCTTCTGGCCGGTGATCACCCACTCATCGCCGTCGCGTACCGCCTTGGTCTGCAGGCTGGCGAGATCCGAACCGGCACCGGGCTCGCTGAAGAGCTGGCAGCCGACGATGTCACCCCGGTAGAGCTTGGGCAGGTACTCGGCTCTCACCTCGGGAATGGCGTGAGCGAGGATGGTGGGGGCCACCATGCCGAGACCGATGCCGAAGAACCCCTGTTCGGGCACCCGGTAGCGAGCCTCGAGTGATTGGTAGAGCTGCTCGTAGGAGCGTGGCAGCTCCCGACCGCCGTACTCGGCCGGGCCGCTGATCCACCCCAGGCCCGCGTCGTACCGCTTGGCACGCCACTCCTTGGCCTTGGCCAGCGCAGCCCGCTCCTTCTCCCGGTCGACCTCCTCGAAGAGGGCGACGTCGTCGCTGCCCTCACCCCAGACGAACTGCTTCTGCTCTTCCTTCAGCTCGGCGTTGGCGTCGAGGAACGCAAGGCACTCCTCACGGAACTCGTCGAGGGTCGGGATGTCGGCCATCGGTGGGGTCCTTCCGGTACGACGATCAGAAACTTGACTGTACGGTCAAGATAGCACCGTCAGCGGACCCGAGCCCCGCCGGTCTCCCACGTAGCGGCCTCGGCATAGGTCAGCCACCGCCCCTGCTCGAAGTCGTAGAGCTTGCATCGGCGGGTGTTGGCCATGAAGTCGCGGAAGCGCAACTTCTCGTCGTGCACGACGTCGGGATAGGCGGCCTTGATGGCGTCGGCGGCCAGCTCGAGGTGGTACATCGGAATGCGCATGTCGACGTGATGGGGCACGTGCACCATGATCCAGTGGAGGAAGAAGTTCGCCCCCTTCGGCACCCGGAGGATGGTGGTGCCCTCCACCTGCCCCTTGAACTTCGTCCACTCCCTCCGGGGCCACCAGCGGATGCCGGGCTGGACATGGTGGACGTGTACGAACGAGCCGATGACGTAGCTGAAGACCAGGAACGGCACGACCAGGACCTTCAGCACCATCCAGGCTGCACCGAGCGCCGTGCCGCTCTGCGTCCAGCCCAGCCAGCCCAGGGCCACCGACGCGGAGACCACGAACGCCGCCACGATGAGGCGGTCACGGCGGATGACCCGCCGCCAACGGGCCGGTGGCGTGCCGACGATCATCTTGTTCCACCACACCTCGCGTAGGTAGTACGCGCCCGCACCGAGCCACGACCACTCGAACCGGTGGCGGAGCCGCTGCAGGCGCGACATGGCGGCGTACTGCGCCGGTGTGTACGGGTGCCACACGAAATCGAAGCCCTCGCGCACGGTGTAGGCGTGATGGATGCGGTTGTGCCCCAGCACCCAACCCTCGTAGACGTGCCAGCTCGGCAGCATGGCCAGGTGCCCGATCCAGGAGTTCAGCCGGGCGCTCCTGAACAGCGAGCCGTGGGCGGCATCATGTGCCACGACGAACAGACCTGAGATGACCACCCCAGAGAGCACCCACATGGCGGCGACGGCCAACGGGTGGTCGAGGGCGATCAGGCCCCACACCACCAGCCCGTACAGGACCAGGTCGCGGACGAAGTAGTGGAGTCCCTTCCACGTGGGGTTGTCGTAGGCCTTGGCGGGGATCTGCCGGATGACCGGCATGAGGGAACCGG
Organism: Rhabdothermincola sediminis; assembly: GCF_014805525.1. Taxonomy (NCBI): domain Bacteria; kingdom Bacillati; phylum Actinomycetota; class Acidimicrobiia; order Acidimicrobiales; family Iamiaceae; genus Rhabdothermincola; species Rhabdothermincola sediminis. The sequence continues at coordinate 51,026 of NZ_JACFSZ010000009.1, forward strand.
GCTTGCCGTCGCCGGCCTCACCGGCGGAGGTGGGGGGAGCGTCCAGGAGCGTCATGGCAGACAGCCTACCGACCGGTCGGTAGACAGTCGAGGTTCCGATCTCAGAGCTGATCACCGTCGGCCCGCGGGCCGACGGTGATCAGGCCCGCGAGCGGGCGAGCAGCCGCTCGAGGTTCGAGAGATCGAAGCGGTCGGTGACAGTGCCCACCCCGAGGATGAGATGGGTGGCACCAGCCTCCAGGTACTCCTCGACCCGGTCGATCTCGCCGGGATCCATGAGCCCTACCGTGCGCTCGATCTCCGCGGGGTCGCGACCCACACGGCTGCACCAGTCGTCGAGCACCCGATTCTTGCGCCCGTAGACGTCGGGAGGGCCGAAGCCGTTCCAGGCGTCGGCGTACTCCGCCACCAGCCGGAGGGTGACCTGCTCGCCCCCGCCGCCGATGAAGATCGGCAGCCGGCCGATCGGCTGCGGGTCGAGCTTGGCCATCCGGGCCTTGATCCGCTCCAGTCCGGTCTGCAGGTCGTGCAACCGGCGGGATGCGGTGCCGAACTCGTAGCCGTACTCGCGGTAGTCACGCTCGAACCAGCCGGCACCGATGCCCAGGTAGGCCCGCCCACCACTCAGGTGATCGACCGTGCGGGCCATGTCGGCCAGCAGTTCGGGGTTGCGGTAGCTGTTGCAGGTGACCATCACCCCGACCATGGCGTTGGAGGTCTCCACCGCCATCGCCGACAGGAGGGTCCACCCCTCGAAGTGCGCACCGTCGGGTGGGCCGTAGATGGGGAAGAAGTGGTCCCAGACCCACAAGGAGTCCACCCCCATCTGGTCGGCCGCCCGCCATGCGGCCCGCAGAGCGTCGACCGAGGTGTGTTGCGGGTGGAGTTGCAGACCGACCCTGAACCGTGCCATCCCCGACACCTCCTCGACCGGTTCGAACTCCTCGACCGTCTCGACCGCCCCGACCGCGAGCCGGACGCCGCGACGGCCGGTCAGCCCACGGTCCCGCTGGGAACCTCGGGGACGACCCCGTCGCGGTAGTAGAGGAACAGGTCCTCGATCATCGGCTTGATCCCGCTGGGGGGTGAGCCGTCGGCCAGGTGCACGGTGATGACGTTGGCGTTGACGTGCACGGCCGTGACCCCACCCCGCTCGAAGAGCATCCGGGCCAGCCGGTCGGCGGGCTTGTCACCCTGGGCGTCGTCGATGGAGCGGTAGTACTCGTGGCCGGTGCCGGTGATGGCCCGGTTGATCTCGTAACGCACCACACCGGGGCGGGTCGACTGCTTCTCGATGACGGTGACTGGCTGTCCCATGGCGGCTGCGAGGCTACCCCGGGGTCACCTGCAGGGACCATCTCCGGCTCCCCGCAGCCCAGGCGGGGAGAGACAGCCCGATCGAGATCACCGCCAAGGCGACGTGCACGGCCTTGAACCCGGCGGAGTGGTCGGCGAGGACGATGGCGAGTGCCCGGACCAGCCAGACCGACACCGCCCACCCGGCGAAGGCCCGCAGAACGAGAGCGCTCACCCGGTCCAGCGGCTCGCGGCGCGCCCGCCACGCGATCCGAGCGGTCGCAGCGGCGAAGGCCAGGAACACGGTCGCCAGCACGATGGAGACACCCTTGGCCACCGCCGTCTCGGTGGTGCTCCCCCAGGCGTTGACGATCCGGTTGATCCACACGAACGCCGTCCAGGCTGCGAGGACGACCAGCCATCGGCGGGTGGAGGAAGGCATGGGATCCACGCTAGTGGCCACCGGGCCGCCCCCTCGGGCCGGCCCCGTGCATCGTCTGCGCTCGAGGGGCCTGTCATGGCCCGGCATGGCCTGTCATACCCGAACTGGCGGGGACACTTGCCAGTGTCGAACACATGTTCGACACTGGCAAGATGGGTCACCGAGGGGTGGCAGCGCCGGATGTCAGGATGACGAGGCCAGCTCGATCCGACTTCGCGAGGTTGGCGAGCCTGGCCGACCGGGTCCGTCCGGTGGTCCTGGCCCGCGAACAGACCCTGCCGGTGCTGCCGGCGTTGGCCGGGCTCCTGCCCGATGGTGCGTTGCCGCGTGGCACCGTCGTCTCGGTGGGCGGTGAGGCGGCCACGACGCTCGCCCTGTCACTGGCCGCCGGCCCCTCGGCGGCCGGTTCCTGGGTGGCCGGTGTGGGACTGCCTGCCCTGGGGCTCGCCGCCGCGGCCGAGACCGGCATGGCGCTGGAGCGGTTGGTGCTGGTGGCGGAGCCGCCACGAGCCTCGTGGGGTTCGGTGATGGCCGCTCTCGTCGACGGGTTCGATGTAATCCTGCTGGGGACTGCGCGTCGGGTGCGTGCCGCCGAGGCCCGCCGGTTGATCGCCCGGTCGCGTGAGCGGGGCTCCGTGCTCGTGATCCTCGGGACCGGCCCGGAAGGTGCGCTCGAGACGGACCTGCGTCTCCGTTCCGGGTCGGTGCGCTGGGAGGGGCTCGGGAGGGGTCACGGTCACCTCCGTGCTCGCCGGGTCACCGTGGAGGCGAGCGGGCGGCGCCGTGCGGCCCGTCCCCGGCGGCTGACGTTGTGGCTCCCCGGGCCGGATGGGGCGATCGCCGTCATGGACCATCCGATCGCGGCTCCTGCGGCCGCTCCGCGGTCCCTTGCCCGGAGCGAGGCCGGCTGACCGCCGTGCCGGTACGGACGCTGGTCGTCTGGTGCCCTGACTGGCCGGTGATCGCTGCCGGCCTGGCTCCCACTGCCCCGGCCATCGTCCTGCACGCCAACCGGGTCTTGGCCTGCTCGCCGGCGGCGCGCCGTGACGGGGTGCGCCGGGGGCAGCGTCGCCGGGAGGCGCAAGGCCGATCGCCGGCCGTCCAGGTGGTCGAGCGCGACGACGCTCGCGATGCTCGCCGCTTCGAGCCGGTCGTGCAGGCCCTCGAGCGGTTCACCCCGCGCCTCGAGGTGAGCCGTCCCGGCACCTGCGCGTTCGCCGTTCGTGGCCCGTCTCGCTACTTCGGTGGCGACGAATCGCTCGTCCACCAGGTGCACGCCGCCGTACGGCGACAGCTCGAACCGGGCTGGGACGCGTACGTGCGGGTCGGGGTGGCAGACAATCCCTTCGCCGCCAGATGGGCGGCCCGGACCGCAGAGCCGGTCACGGTCGTGCCGCCAGGGGAGAGCGCGGCCTTCCTCGCGCCGTTGCCCATCGCCGCCCTCGAACGACCCGAGCTGGTCGATGTCCTCGAGCGTCTCGGTCTGCACACCCTCGGGCAGTTCGCGGCTCTGGATGCGGCAGACGTGGTGGCGCGCTTCGGGGCAGAGGGGCTCGGCGCCCATCGGCTGGCACGCGGGCTCGACGAGCTCCCACCGGCCAGTACCCCCCCGCCCCCTGATCTGGAGGTGGTGCACGAACTCGACCCACCGGCTGACCGGGTCGATACCGCGGCCTTCGTGGCCAAGACGCTCGCCGACGAGCTGCACGCACGGCTGGGCGCGCTCGGGTTGGCCTGCACCCGGGTGCGCATCATCGCCGAGACCGGCCACGGTGAACGGCTCGAGCGGTGCTGGCGACACGAGGGCGCGCTCAGTGCCGGAGGGGTGGCCGACCGGGTCCGCTGGCAGCTCGACGGTTGGCTCAACGGGTCAGCCGCCACCCGCCCCACCGCTGGGATCACTCGATTGGTGCTGGTGCCCGACGGCGTGGTGGCCGCGACGGGCCGCCAACTCGGGTTCTGGGGCGGCGAGACCGCGGCGGCCGACCGCGTGGCTCGGGCAGTGGCCCGGGTGCAAGGGCTGCTCGGTTCCGGAGCGGCCAGCGTGCCCGAGTGGCGGGGAGGTCGAGGGCCGGGGGAACGTTACGGGTTGGCGCCTGCCGCGGGTATCGACCTGGCGGCGCCCCGATCGGTGGTGCCGCCGAGGGCCGTGAGTGCGCCGTGGCCGGGCCGCATCCCCGCCCCGTCACCAGCCACAGTGCCTGCCGATCCCATCCCCGCAGAGGTCCGGGATGCGGCGGGCCACCCAGTGGGGGTCAGCGCACGTGGCCTGGCCACCGCCGAACCCCATGAGGTGCGGATCGGTGCGGGACCATGGCAGCCGGTGGAGGCCTGGGCCGGGCCGTGGCCTGCTGACGAACGCTGGTGGGATCCCGAGACCCACCGCCGGCGGGCCCGGTGGCAGATCATCGCCGCGGGGCGAGCCGGCTTGTTCGCTGTGGAAGGTGGCCGATGGTGGGTGGAAGCGCTCTACGACTGATGGCTGCTGACCGGGTCGGCCGTGGTCGGTCGGCCGCTCTGCGTCGCGGCGATCACCTACCGGCCTCGGGTGCAGGCCTCCTTCGCGGCTCGGATCTGCTGGCGCAGTTCCTCGCTCGGTGGGCCTTTGCGTTCGGGCTTGTGGTGGCCCACGCCCGGCGGCCAGGCGACCCCGTGCTCGGCCAGGCAATCTCGGAACCACCGATTGCCCGGCTCACCGGAGCGCTCGCCCGGATCATCATCACCGGCCTCGACAGGTGCGTCTGTCTCGAGCTGAGTGGTGGTCGTCGTCGTGGTCGTGGCCGACTCCTGCTCGGGCAGGCCGGTGGTCGTCGTGGTGGCTTCAGGTTCGACGAAGGTGGTGTCCGGCGGCGCGGTGCCATCGTTGGCCTGGGCCAGAGCGATGCCGGCACCTGACGCGAGGATCAGCGCGCCAGCACCGAGAACGGCGGCAGTCCGTGTTCGCAGCGACATGGCAGCGCACCTCCCCGTCGGCAGCTGAAATCGAGAAGCCCATGGTACGCGAGCGTGCAGCCACGATGCGTGCGTGGTGATACTCGGGTGCATCGCGGCTGGTCGACCGCGGACGGCTCGTTCGGTTGCTTCGGGCGCACAGCTAGCTGTCTGGCGTGCTGCTTGATCGGTGCGGGGTGGTGGGTGCGGGAGGTGTTGTTGTCCGACCTCGCGGGTACGGTATCGAACACCAGTTCGATAGTGTGGTCGAGAGGAGGAGGCGGGATGCCATGGCCGGGACCGATGTACCCACGCTGGTGGCGCTCGAAGCCGAGATCTGTGCCATCGCCGCGTCACTGGCGGCCTCACGGGCTCAGCTGCTGGCGCTGGTGGGCGAGTTCGATGCTGCTGGTGGTTGGGTCGCCAACGGAGCACGCTCGTGCGCGCACTGGCTCGCGGAGCTGCTCGACATCGAGCTGTCCACCGCCCGTGAACACGTGCGGGTGGCGCGAGCGTTGCGCGAGCTGCCCGTGACCAAGCAGCAGTTCGACGCCAACGAGCTGTCGTACGCCAAGGTGCGCCAGCTCACCCGGGTCGCCACCGCCGACAACGAAGCGGAGCTGGTGGCGCTCGCCCACGTCTGCGCAGCGGGCGAGCTACCTCGTCGGCTGGCCGATTGGCAACGGCAACACGAGCCTGACCGAGCTCGAGAGCGGAAGTGGGTCGAGCGGGGTCTGTGGTTCCGGGACGAACCCAACGGCAACCGCACCCTCATCGCCCAGCTTCCCGCCGAACAGGTGACGATGCTGGAGACCCTGGTGGATGCCGAGGTGCTGTCCGGTGCAACCAGCGCGTCAGGAGCAGGAACACCGTTGCGTCACCAGCGTGCCGACGCGTTCGCTCGGCTCATCGACCGTCTCGTCGCAGACGCGTCCGCGGACGCGTCCGGAGAAGCTGGTCGGCGGGTGGAGCTGGTCCTGCACCGACGGATGGGCGAAACCAGTCTCGGCGACGGCATCGTGCTACCCGAGCCGGTGGCACGCCAGTTCACCTGCGATGCGGACCTGCGCGTGATGACGCATTGGGCCGACGGCAGCCCAGCTGACGTGGGCCGCCGCCACCGCCTCGTCACCCCACGATTGCGACGCCTGGTGACCGAACGCGACGGCGGCCGTTGCCGTTACCCGGGTTGCCGTGCCCGGCACTTCATCAAGGTCCATCACATCGTCCACTGGGAAGACGGAGGTCATACCCTCCTCGCCAACCTCATCTCGCTGTGCGGCTACCACCACCGTTTCGTCCACGAACACGGTTGGCCGGCCGGCTTCGACCCGCACCAGGCGGTCGGCGCAGCTTCACCACGTGCGGCATGAGCGCGACGCCGCGCTGGTCATGACCTTCGGGAACCCGCAGATCTCCTGGCGGGAGCTCGAACGCCGACTCTCAGGACGATCCCGTCCGGACACCGGCCTGATCGGTGACGGATCCGACAGCCCCGCCTGGTCACGCCGACGACCGGCCTACGAGCCGCAGTCACCGGCGCGCCGGCGCGGCAGCGTGCCCTATGCCGAGTTGCACTGCCATTCCAACTTCAGCTTCCTCGACGGGGCCTCCCACCCCGAGGAGCTGGTGGAGGAGGCCGCTCGGCTGGGACTCGAGGCGTTGGCCCTCACCGACCACGATGGGTTCTACGGCGTGGTGCGCTTCGCGGAAGCAGCACGAGCGCTCGAGCTGCCGACGATCTTCGGGGCCGAACTCACACTCGACCGTGCCAGCGCGCCGGTGGGCATGCCTGACCCCGGGGTCCACGCGCGCCGCGGTCTCATCGAGTCGCACGTCGTCGTGCTGGCTCGCGACCCACGAGGTTATGCCCTGCTGGCCCGGGCGATCAGTGAGGCCCAGTTACGTGGTGAGAAAGGTGCGCCGCGCGCTTCGCTCGCCGAGCTGAGCCGCCTCGGCGGCACGGCAGCGCCCCCCACCGACCAGGGTCACTGGATCGTGCTCACCGGGTGTCGCAAGGGTGCGGTACCCGCCGCGCTGGAGCGCGAGGGCCCGACGGCTGCGAGCCATGAGCTAGACCGACTGGTCGATCTGTTCGGCCGAGAGCACGTCGCGGTGGAGTTGTGGGACCACGACGGCCCACTCGACTCGGCTCGTAACGACGCTCTCACGGAGATCGCCATCCGCGCCGGTGTCGAGCTGGTGGTCACCAACAACGTGCACTATGCCCGTCCTTCCCGCCACCGAGTAGCGACCGCCCTTGCCGCGGTGCGAGCCGGCCGCTCACTCGACGAGATGGACGGATGGTTGCCCGCGTCCGCGAGCGCGCACCTGCGTTCGGGCGCCGAGCAAGCACGTCGCTTCGCTCGCTACCCGGGGGTTGTGGAGCGGGCCGCCGAACTGGGCTTGGCCTGCGCGTTCGACTTGTCGCTGATCGCACCGAGGTTGCCGCCGTTCCCTTGTCCCGACGGGCTCGATGAGATGGCGTATCTGCGCCGGCTCACCGAGCAGGGGGCCGAGCGACGGTACGGGCCACGCCACGCGGAGCGGGTCCCCGGCGCGTGGGTACAGATCGATCACGAGCTCGAGGTGATCGAGATGCTCGGCTATCCGGGGTACTTCCTGATCGTCTGGGATCTCGTCGAGTTCTGCCGTCAGCGAAATATCTACTGCCAGGGGCGAGGTTCGGCTGCCAACTCGGCGGTGTGCTACGCGCTCGGCATCACCAAGGCCGACGCGGTGTCACTAGGTCTGCTGTTCGAGCGTTTCCTCTCACCGGAGCGTGACGGCCCACCGGACATCGATATCGACATCGAGGGCGGTCGGCGCGAAGAGGTCATCCAGTACGTCTACGAACGCTACGGCCGCCACGATGCTGCCCAGGTCGCCAACGTCATCACCTACCGGGCCCGCTCGGCGGTGCGCGACATGGCCAGAGCGCTGGGCTTCTCGACCGGCCAACAAGACGCGTGGGCGAAGCAGGTCGACCGGTGGAGCTCGATCGATGCCATCGACGTGCACCCCGATCACGGCGTGCCGGCACCCGTGCTCGAGCTCGCTGCACAGATCCAGGACTTTCCCCGTCATCTCGGCATCCACTCAGGAGGCATGGTGTTGTGCGACCGGCCGGTCATCGAGGTGTGCCCGGTCGAGTGGGCTCGCATGGCCGACCGCAGCGTTCTGCAATGGGACAAGGACGATTGTGCGGCCGTGGGCCTGGTGAAGTTCGACCTGCTGGGGCTCGGGATGCTCTCCGCGCTGCACCACGCGGTGGATCTCGTTCGAGAAGCGCATGGCGTCGAGATCGACCTGGCCGACATCCCTCAAGACGATGCGGTCTACGACATGTTGTGCGATGCGGACACGGTGGGGGTGTTCCAGGTGGAGAGCCGAGCCCAGATGGCCACCCTTCCCCGCTTGAAGCCACGCACCTTCTACGACCTCGTGGTCGAGGTGGCCCTCATCCGGCCCGGACCTATCCAGGGTGGGTCGGTGCACCCGTACATCCGAAGGCGCAACGGCACCGAGCCGGTCACGTTTCCCCATCCGCTGCTCCAGCGGTCGTTGGCCAAGACGCTCGGTGTGCCACTGTTCCAAGAGCAGCTGATGCAGATGGCCATCGACGTCGCTGGTTTCACCCCCGGCGAAGCCGATCAACTTCGCCAAGCCATGGGCTCCAAGCGAAGCCACCAGCGCATGGAGCGGCTGCGTGCCCGCTTGTACGAAGGGATGGCCGATCGGGGTATCACCGGTGAGGTCGCTGACCAGATCTACGAGAAGCTCGCCGCGTTCGCCAACTTCGGCTTCCCCGAGAGCCACTCGGTGTCCTTCGCGTATCTCGTCTACGCGAGTGCGTGGATCAAACGCTATTACCCGGCGGCATTCTGTGCGGCGCTGCTCAACGCCCAACCAATGGGGTTCTACTCTCCGCACTCGCTGATACAGGACGCTCGCCGGCACGGCGTCGAGGTGCGCACCCCAGATCTCAATGCGTCGCGAGCAAAGGCCAGCCTCGAATGGCAGGAGAGCTCGACCATGATGTCGCCGGTCGCGAAGCTGCATCCGCACGCGCCGGACACCCCGCAACCCGCGCTGCGCTTGGGGTTGGGATCGGTACGCACCCTCGGCGATGATCTCGCCGAGCGATTGGTCGCTGAGCGCGACGCCGATGGTCCGTACCTCTCGATGGAAGACCTCAAACGCCGCGTCCAGGGACTGCGGCTCGACACCCTCGAAGCACTCGCCACTGCGGGGGCCTTCGGCTGTTTCACCGACCGTACGGGCGAGTCACTCGATCGCCGGCGGGCCCTGTGGAGCGTCGGTGCGCTGTCCCAGACGGGTGGCGACCGCCTTCCTGGCATCGTCACCGGGACCGAGGCCCCCTCTCTGCCCGGTATGAGCGAGCGAGAGCGATCCGCGGCCGACCTGTGGGCGACAGGGGTTGCTCCCGATGGACATCCCACCCGATTCGTGCGCGCCGAGCTCGACCGTTTGGGTGTGGTGCCCGCTGCTGCCTTGCGCGAGGTCGAGCCTGGCAGCAGGGTCTTCGTGGGTGGTGTGGTCACCCATCGTCAACGTCCTGCCACCGCCGCGGGCACCACCTTCATCAGCATCGAGGACGAGACCGGGCTGGTCAACGTGGTGTGCTCGAGGGGCTGCTGGAGTCGCTATCGGCGGGTCGCTCGCAGTTCCCCGGCGTTGCTGATTCGGGGGCGGGTCGAGGCTGCCGAGGGAGTGGTCAACGTGGTCGCGGAGAGCGTGTCGCCCCTCCCGGTGGACACCACAGCGCTGGTGGCACGCGACTTCCGGTGAGGACCTGTCGGTGTCATCGAAGCGGAGGGCAGCGATATCGTCGACCTCGCTCATCGGAGCGGTGCCAGACTGCAACTACGATGTGGCAGCTCCAGGGAGGAGGGGCGAGTGAAGGAGCTGGTGATCACCGATGCCGCGGTGAGTGTCGGCATCCTGATCCTGCGGCTGTCCGTCGGTGCGACGTTGATCGCCCATGGCTACAACCACATCTGGGGCGGGGGGAAGATCCAGGGCACCGCCCGGTGGTTCCAGGGCTTGGGCCTGAAACCGGGAGCGCTCCACGCGTGGTTGGCGAGCGTCACCGAGCTGGTTTGCGGTGCGTTGCTGGTCATCGGTCTGCTCAACCCCGTCGGCGCGGCCGGATGTGTAGGGGTGATGGTGGTGGCGTGGATCACCAACCATCGTCCCAACGGTTTCTTCATCTTCCGGCCGGGCGAGGGTTACGAGTACGTCATGAACCTGGCCGCCGCGGGTTTGGCTCTCGGTGCGGTCGGTGCTGGCAAGTACTCCGCGGACTATCTCCTCAACCTGCACGAGGACCTCGCCGGGTCGTTGGGGCTGGCCATCACCGCCATCGCCGGTATCGGTGGCGCCCTCGTGCTGCTGGCGGTCTTCTGGCGACCCGAACCGCAGGAGGCGAAGACGAGCTGATGGCCAAGGGAGCTCAGTTCCCCGAGGAGCTGCTCAGGTTCAACGCCTTCCTCGCCGAGCAGGAGGAGCGAGCGCGCGAGCAGCGGCGAGTCAGCAAGGCTGAGCGAGCCAAGCAGCTGGCGGCGGCGCGCGTCCGTGAGGTGCAGGCCGATCCTCGAGCAACTCGGGAGGAGAAGCTGGCAGCCGAGGTTGCGTACCGGCAAGCGGTCGATGCCTGGCGAGCTGCGCGGCGAGGTGCGGAAGGTGGTGCCGGGGAGTCGCCGAGTGACGGGGCTGATGAGGCTGCCGGCTGAGCAGGTGCGCGTGCTGGGCTGCCTGGTCGAGAAGGAGACCACCACTCCGCAGTCCTACCCGTTGACCCTCAACGCGCTGCGTCTGGCATGCAACCAATCCACCAACCGTGAGCCGGTGATGGATCTCAACGACCGCCAGGTCGAAGCGGCATTGGCGGCGTTGCGTGAACGCGGGCTGGTGCGGGTCGTGTACAGCTCCTCGAACCGGGTACCCAAGTATCGCCACGTTCTCGACGAGGCATGGGAGCTCGACCACGCTGCGTTGGCCGTGCTGTCGGTGCTCTCGTTGCGGGGTCCGCAGACGGTTGGCGAGCTCAAGTCGCGCACGGAGCGCCAGCACATGTTCACCGATCTGGCGGAGGTGCAGTCGGCGCTCGACCGCCTGGTGGGAAGCCGACCGGAGCCGTTGGTGGTGAGGCTGGAGCGACGGCCCGGCCAGAAGGAGGTGCGCTACGCGGTGGCGTTCGGCGAGGATGCCGACGTTCGAGCCGGGACCGCTGAACCGTCGGGCGGGCCGGTCGTCGGGCTGGACGAGCTCGCAGCCGAGGTGGGCCGGCTGCGCGGGGATCTCGACGAGCTTCGCACCGCTTTCGAGGCGTTCCGGACCTCGTTCGAGTAACCCGCCAGGCTGACCCGGCTTCAGCGCAGCGCCTGGGCCATCTCGCCGATCGCTCTCGCGATCTCGAGATGGGCGGCGGGGTCGGCAAGTCCTGATGCCCGGTCGTTCACCTGCTCGGCCAGCAGCCGCAGCTGGGTCGCCACCGACTCGGCTTCGGCGCGGGTCACGCTGTCGCGGTCGCTCCGCAACAGGGGGGTGATCTGCGCTGCTTGCACGGCCACCGCCGCAGCACCTTCGTCAGCAGGGAGGCGCTCGTCGAGGACCGCCTTCGCTGTCTCGATGACGAAGCGGACGCGGTCTGATGGATGCACCGGCCAAGCCTCTCACGTGGTGGGGGAGCGTGCAGGGGACGACGGACCCGTGGCCGCCCGCGATGGCGTGCCGTGCCCGGAAGGGTCAACGCTCCGACCCCAGCTCAGTGATCGAAGGAGGCGGTGGGCGCCGATGCTGTGGCGAGCGCTTCGTCGATGTCGAAGTACTCGCGCTCGTTGAAGCGGAAGGCTCTCGCGACCAGGTTCGCGGGGATGCTCTGCACGCGGGTGTTGTAGTCTCGCACGTTGTTGTTGTAGAAGCGCCGCGCGGCCTGGATACGGTCCTCGGTGGCGACGAGCTGACGCTGCAGGTCGAGGAATCCCTCGTTCGCCTCGAGGTCCGGATAGGCCTCGGCAACGGCCAGGAGCCCGCGGAGCGCCGAGACCAGCACGTTCTCGTCGGCCGCCTGCGTGGCCGGTGAACCGTTCGATTCGGCCGCCTGCGAGCGGGCCTGCGTCAGCGCCTCCAGCGCCGCTCGCTCATGGTGTGCATAGCCCCGTACCGTCTCGACCAGGTTGGGGATCAGGTCGTACCGCCGGCGCAGCTCGGTGTCAACGTTTGCCCAGGCATTGTCGATGAGCTGGTGCTGGCGGACGAAACGGTTGTAGGAGGCGACGACGGCGAGGACGAGCACCACGAGCACCCCGCCGAGCCCGAGGATCACGATCATGGATTCAACGCTCGTAGGTCCCGGTCATCACGGCCGGTGGTGCGGCCTGGGGGGCACGCTCGATGATGTCGATCGCTCTGGCAGGGTCTTGGCCTTCGACCACTCCTGAGGGAGCGGCGAGCGCGTAGAGCACGAAGTCGTAGTGGTGGGTCGACCCCGGAGGGGGGCAAGGCCCGAACCAGCCGACCGTGCGGGCGGAGGTGCTGGCCTGCACGGCGCCGCTGGGGACGGTTCCTTCTTCGATCGCGGTCGTCGATGGGGGGATGCCGGCCAACACCCAGTGCACGAAGTCGTTCGCATCGGCATCGGTGACCACGATCGCCAGTTCCGCGGTGCCGGGGGGGATCTGCGAGATGACCAGTGGGGGGGAGACGTTGGTGCCGTCGCACGTGTAGCGCTCGGGGATGACCGCTCCGGGGGCCCACGCGTCGGTGGTGAGCGCGAACACCGTCCCGAGGGTGGTGGAGGAGCCGAGCGTTCCCGCCGGTGCCGGCCGGCGTGGTGGGGCGGTGGCGCCAGGTGCCGGATCGCGCAGCTCCCGACCGGAGGAGCCACAGCTCGAGGTGGCCAGCGCGATGAGCACGGCGAGGGCGACGGCGACGGTTCGGGTCACGTTGCGGGTGGGCATCGACCGCTCAGGCTACGCGGCCGGTCGGGGCCGACGGGGACCCGTGCCCTATGCTGGGCTTTTGAGGGCCTCGGGCCCGCTGCTCGGATGGACGAACGACCTCGCAACTTGCGCACGATGCTCTCGGAGGCGAAGGACACCTCCGAGCTGATGGTCGACTTGGCGTACGCCGCGCTCTACTTCGGGGATCCTGACATGGCCGAGGAGGTCCAGGAGCTGGAACAGCAGATGAGCGCGCTGGTCCACGACATGCGGGAGGTGGCGATCCTCGCGGCTCGCAACCCTCGCGAGGCTGAGGCGATGGCGTCGGTGCTCCAGGTCATCTCGGCGATCGAGCGCATCGCCGGCGATGCGGTCGACATCGCGCGCATCGTGACCCACCGGCTGGGTATCCCGCGCGAGCTGGTCGCCGACTTGTCCTCCGCGGCCGAGGTGTCGCATCGGGTGCTGGTGCGGGAGGGCTCCCACATGGCCCACCGTCCGCTGAGTGCACTGGAGTTGCCGGTCGCCACGGGCATGCGGGTGATGGCCATCCGCCGAGGTCGGGACTGGGTCACCGACGTCGAGGGCGACGAGGTGCTGCTACCGGGCGACGTGCTGTTCCTCGAGGGGCCTCCGGCGGGGATCATCCGGGTTCGAGAGCTGGCGAACGCGCCGTTCTGGGAGCCACCCACGCCACCCGAGGACGGCAGCCTCTCGGATCTCGATCGAGCGGTCGACGTGCTGGTGGAGATGAAGAACGTGTCCGAGGTGGCAGTGGGCCTGGCGTACTCGGCCATCGTCTTCCGTGACCAGGGTCTGGCCGCGGAGGTGCGTCATCTCGAGACTCGCCTCGACGAGATGAAGGACCGCTTGGAGGTGTGGGTCCTGCGCGCGGGGGCCGAGGCGATCGACCCATCTCCGCTTCGTGGGCTGTTGCATCTCTCGCAGGCGGCGGAGGACATGGGCGACGCGGCCCAGCAGATGGTGTGGATCATCGAGCAGGGTGAGGCGGTGCACCCGATCCTGAACCTGGCGCTCGGCGAAGCCGATGAAGTGGTGGTGCGCATGCCGGTCGCCGAGTGGTCGACCGCGGCCGGTTCCACGCTGTCGGAGTTGCAGCTCAACACCGATCCGGGGTTCCACGTGCTCGCCGTGCGGCGCGGCGGGCGCTACTTCTATCGGCCGCGCGGCAGCGTACGGCTCCAGGCCGATGACGAGCTGATCGCGTCCGGACCCGATGAGGGCCGGGAGATCCTGGCTCAGCTCTTGGGCTGGGACCTCCTCGCCCGCGACGATGACACCGGCGAGTTCGACCTTGCACCGCTGCGGGAGAAGGTGCCCGTTCGTACCTGGGATCCGAACCAGCTCTGAGCAGGCGGGTGCGCGCCTGCCGCTCAGGTGGCCGGTGGTGACGGAGGGGCAGGAACTGGCTCGTTCTGGCCCGGGCTGCTCCCGGCGTGGCCGTCGAACAGCTCGCCGATCGACGCGATCGAGCCCGCGATGCCCGACAGTTCCGCGGGCAGGATGATCTTCGTCGCTCGACCGTCGGCGACCCGCTCCAACGACTGCAGGTAGCGGATCGCGATGAGGTCTGGGGTGGGATCGCCGTCGTGGATTGCGGCGTATACGGACCGGATCGCAGCTGCCTCGCCGTCGGCGACCACCTGCTGGCGGTACTGTTCCGCGTCGGCGACGGCGCGGATGGCCTGTGCCTGGCCTTCGGCCTCGAGGATCTGGCTTTGCTTGACGCCCTCCGCGGTGAGGATCGCGGCCTGCTTCTCGCCTTCGGCTCGGGCGATGGCCGCCGCACGGGCACCGTCGGCTTCCGTGACCACGGCGCGGCGGGTGCGCTCGGCCTTCATCTGCTCGTGCATGGCGCCCATCACGTCGGGCGGTGGGTCGATGCGTTGGATCTCGACCCGTACCACGCGCACGCCCCACTTGTCGGTGGCGTCATCGAGGATCTGGCGCAGCTCGGCATTGATCTTCTCCCGTGAGGTGAGCGCCTGGTCGAGGTCCATGTCACCGATGAGGTTGCGCAGGTTGGTCTGCGCCAACTTCGTCACGGCGAGGATGAAGTTGGCCACGTTGTAGACCAGCCGGGTCGGATCGGTGGGCTCGTAGTACACGACGGCGTCGACCGACACCACGACGTTGTCCTTGGTGATGACCTCTTGCGGTGGGACGTCGACGACCTGCTCCCGCATGTCGACGAGCTGCAGCTTCTGGACGATTGGGTAGATGATCCGCAGGCCCGGGTCGACGGTCTCCTTGTACTTGCCGAGCTGCTCGACGAGACCTCGCTGGTAGGGGCGGACCACGCGCACACCAGCGGCCACGTAGAAGAAGAAGAAGACGACGAAGATGGCGACGACGCCTGCGATGACGGTGGTCACGATTGCTCCTGTCTCAACTCGAGGGTTCGACTCGCGCGCGAGTCCCTCGCACGTCGCGCACGGTGACCGTGCTGCCGGCGGGGATGGGGTGGCCGTCGATGCTTTCGGCCCGCCACTGCTCCGCCCCGACCCGGATCATGCCGAAGTCGCCCGGCGGGATCTCTTCCAGCACCACCCCCTGCATCCCCACCAGACGCTTCGCGCCGACGCCCTGCGCGGGAGGGATCGACCGGTCGAGGCGGTGGGCGAGCGGGCGCAGGGCGGCGAAGACCGCGACCGACACGAGTGCGAAGGTGAGGAACTGCCAGGCCACCCCGACACCAAGGAACGCCAGCACGGCGGCCGCGACCGCGCCGATGGAGAAGGGGACGAGGAAGAAGCCCGTCGTGGCCATCTCGCCCAGCCCGGCAACGACCGCGAGGACCAGCCAGATCCACCGCCAGACATCAGGATCGTCCATGGCAACCTTTCGGAGATCCGGTCGTGCGCATCGCGCCCGGTGTGGATCAGGGTACCGACCGTCGCCGGTCGGCACCGGGGAATTCCTCGCTAGCGTTGATTTCGTGAGCGATCAGGCCGCGCCGCTGTGCTTGCTGACGGTCCACGCGCACCCCGACGACGAAGCCTCGAAAGGCGCCTCGACCGTTGCTCGCTACAAGGCGCAAGGGGTGCGCACCGTGCTCGTCACCTGTACCGGGGGTGAGGAGGGCGAGATCCTCAACCCGGCTATGGACACTCCGGAGGTCCGCCAGCATCTGGCCCAGGTCCGTCGCGACGAGCTCGATCTGGCGTCGAAGATCATCGGCTACGACGCGGTGGTGCTGCTCGGCTACCGGGACTCGGGCATGCCGGGCTCGGAGGCGAACACCCGCCCAGAGGCGTTCGCCAACGCGGACCTCGACGAGGCGGTCGGGCGACTGGTGGAGGTGATCCGCCGCGAGCAGCCGCAGGTCATCATCACGTACGCGGATGACCAACAGGGCTACCCCCATCCGGATCACCTGATGGTGCACGAGATCTCGGTGCCGGCGTTCGAGCGGGCTGGTGACCCCCGCTGGCGTCCCGAGCTGGGCCCTGCGTGGCAGCCGTTGAAGCTCTACTACACCGTATGGTCGCGGCAGCGGATCATGGCCACCCACGAGAAGATGATCGAGCTGGGGCTGGAGTCACCGTTCGACGAGAAGTGGTTCGAGCGGCCTTCCCACGACGAGCGCATCACCACCAGGGTGCCGATCGGCGAGTGGTTCGACGTGCGGTTGGAAGCGTTGCTCGCGCACGCGACCCAGGTCGACCCGAAGTCGCCGTTCTGGTTCGGGTTGCCCCGTGAGGTGGCCCGGACGGTGCACCCCTACGACGACTACATCTTGGCCCGCAGCCTGGTCGACTCACCGCTGCCGGAGTCCGATCTGTTCGCCGGCGTTCGTTGACGCTGGTACTCACCCGGCACGTCCGGGTCGAGGCACCACGTCGAGCACCAGCGTGACCTCGGGATCGAGGGCGTCTCGTACCTCGAGGGTGGTGGGCTCGTCACCGAGGACCACGGTGGTCGTCTCGCCTGGGCGCATGATGCCGGTGTCGAACGCCTCACCGGCTTGCAGCCGTCGTTCCCCCGGCCCGTCGTTGCGGACCTCGATCACGCTGCCCGCCGGGACCTGGCAAGGCGTGCCAAGGGCATGCATGACGCAGCCGAGACCGTCGGGGCTGGCGGTCACGATGGCGACCGGTGTGAAGTCGACGGTCGGCAGGGTCGGCTCGTGTGGCGTGCCGCCGCGGCAGGCCAGAGCTGGCAGCGACAGCACTAGGAGGAGGGTCCGCGCGGCGCGGGCACAACGCACCGTCCGAAGTCTAGGAGTACGGCGCGCGCAGCTCAGGCGTTCGCCATGAGGTTGGTCAGCCGCTCGCTCGCCTCGATGCACTCCTCGACGAGCTCGAAGATGACGTCCTTGACCTTCCGAGGCTTGTTCATGCGTCCCACGATCTGGCCCACGGGGTTGAACCCGACGGCCTGAGCCTTGTCGGCGTACCGGTGGTGGCGAGCCACGGCGTCACCGGTGACCATGAACTGCAGTGGCATCCCGAGCGGATCGGGGGTGTCTTCGCGCTCCCATGCCTCGGTCCAGTCGTTGCGCAGCATCCGGCACGGCTTGCCGGTGAAGGACCGGGAGCGGACGGTGTCCTTGCTCGTGGCGTCGAAGTAGGCTTGCATCTGCGCGGGGGGCACGTCGGCTTCCTCCACCGTGAGCCACAGAGAACCGGTCCACACCCCTTGGGCCCCCATGGCCAGTGCGGCGGCCATCTGCCGGCCAGTTCCGATGCCCCCCGCAGCGAGCACGGGGGTGGGGCTGACCGCGTCGATGACCTCGGGCCACAGCACCATCGAACCGATCTCGCCGGTGTGACCACCGCCTTCGGTGCCCTGCGCGATCACGATGTCGACGCCGGCCGCTTGGTGTCGTGAGGCCTGCGCGGCAGATCCGCAGAGGGCGGCGACGAGTCGGCCGTGATCGTGGATCTCCTTGATGACCTCCGGTGGGGGAGTACCCAGGGCGTTGGCGATCAGGCGCACTCTCTCGTGCTGCATGGCCACCTCGATGAGGGGTGTAGCGGTGGCGAGCGTCCAGCCGAGGAGGCTCGGGGGCTCGACGTCGTCGGGAAGCTCCGGCACCCCGTGATCGGCGAGCAGCTTGGCGGCGAACTGGCGGTGCTCCTCGGGGATCATCGCCTCGAGGTCTTGCTGGAGCTTCTCCGCGTCCATCTCGCCCATGCCCTCGTACTTGCCGGGGATGACCACGTCGACGCCGTAGGGCTTGTCGGTGTGTTCGTCGATCCATTGCAGCTCGACTTCGAGCTGCTCCGCGGTGAAGCCGACCGCGCCGAGCACGCCGAGGCCCCCGGCGTTGCTCACGGCGGCGACCACGTCGCGGCAGTGGGTGAAGGCGAAGATCGGGAACTCGATGTCGAAGCGGTCGCAGAGCTCGGTGCGCATGATGGCTCCTCGGGTTGGTGGGTGATCGTTCAGCTGGTGGGGGATCGAGAGGGTTCGGGGGCCAGGGCGAAGAGGAGGCGCAGGCCTGTGACGGCGAGATCGTCGGGAACGGCGGCGGGGTCCACCCGGCGCTGCATGTCGAGGCCGAAGAGCAGAGCCAGCACGAGCACCGCGAGATCGTCGCCCGGGATCGGGAGCGGGCGATCGCTGTCGTCGGCCCAGCCTTGCCAGGATGCGCCCATAAGGTCGCGGGCGTGGGCGAAGCGGTTGGCGAGCAGCTCCCGGCTTTCGGGATGTCGGGCCGCGTGCAGCCAGAGCTCGTGTTCGAGCAGCATCCAGTGATCGTCTCCGGCATCCGCGTGCTCGGCGAAGGTGCGCCAGAGGGCCCGGAGACGGGCGTCGGTGTCGGCGGCGCCAGCGAGCGCCCCTTTGGTGTCGCGGCCCACCTCACGCGAGGTCTCGTCGAGGAGGGCGAGGAGGAGGCCCGCCTTGCCGCCGAAATGGGCATAGATCGCTCCCGTGGTCCGATCGGCGGCCTCGGCGACGGCCTCGAGGGAGACGGCGTGGACGCCCTTGGCGGCGAACAGTTCGGCGGCCGCGTCGAGGAGTCGGCGCCTGGTCTCGGCCTTCCGTTCCCCCTGCGTCGCCATATATCCAATATCCTATATAAATACGAATCACTATGTAAAGGGTGTCGGGGCGGCGCATCGGGGCGTCGTAACGTCACGTCGTGGAACGCTGGGGGCCCGAGCGGCTCGATGAGTTGGCCCGCCTGGTGGACCGTGCCTTGCCTCAGGAACGGCTCACCGCGGATGAGCTCCTGGCCTCGAGCTGGGATGATCCGGGCATCGTGCTCGGCACGCCTTCCGGCGACGGGGCCGTCTCGGCTGTGGTGCGCTCGTTCGGTGAGCTGCGCATCGGCTGGGTGAAGCTGATCGTGGTCGCTCCGGAACGCCAGCGGGAGGGCGTCGGGAAGGCACTGCTCCACACCGCTGAGACCTGGGCCTTCGACCAAGGCGCCAGCGAGGTGCAGCTCGGTGGCGCGGCGCCGTTCTACCTGTGGCCCGGCGTGGACGTGGAGATGCTCGGCATGCTCTGCCTGGCCGAGTCGAGCGGGTACGAGTCGGTGGGTTCGGAGATCAACATGGCGCTGCCGACCGAGTTCCGTGCTGAGCCGCCGGCGGGGGTGGCTCTGCGCCGGGTGCTCGATGACCGCGACATCGAGGCCGTGCAGACGTTCGTGTCCGCGCACTGGCCGTGGTGGCGCCCCGAGCTCGATCGGGGCGTCGAGCAGGGCGGCTGCCATGCCGCGTTCACGGTCAGCGCGCACGATGTCGTTGGCTTCGCCTGCCACTCGGTGAACCGAAGCGGCTGGATCGGCCCGATGGGCACCGACCCACAGCGGCGCCATGCGGGGGTGGGCCACGCCCTGCTCGGCGCACTGTGCGCCGACCTGATGGTCGCCCACATCACCCGAGCCGAGATCTCCTGGGTGGGGCCGGTGCGCTTCTACGCCAAGGCCGGGGCTCGCGTCTCCCGATCGTTCCGGTCGTACCGGAAGCGTCGTTGAGCATGTGCCGTGGCGGTTGTTGCCTCCGGGCCGCTCAGCTTCCGTTGCGCTGCAGCTCGCGCAGCTCGCGGTAGCCGATCAGCTTCACGCCGGAGCGTTCCACCATGGCCCGTAGCGCGGTGTCGTGGGTGATGAGGTGATGGTCGTCGACCCGGTTCGCCCAATCGGGGGCGAGGGCCCGCAGCTCGGGGGTGTCGGTGGCCGGGTGGACGTACATCTCGGTGACCCCGGGTCGCAGATCGAAGAGGGACTTCTCGATCACCCGTCGACTGCCCACCCCGTTGGGTACCAGGATGAAGTGGTCGGGGAAGACGACGCCTTCCTCGGCCGCCAGGCGGCGGAACGGGAACCCCACCAACGGTTCCGTGGAGGCTCCGGAGAGTCGGAGCGGGAGTCCGAACTCGACGGCCAACTCAAGGTAGATGTCGAAGAACTCGGGCTTGAGCTGCAGGGTGCCCATGTGGGAGTCGAGGTGGCTCACGTCGAAGCCCCACAGGATCGCCCGCTCGATCTGAGCCCGGCACTCCCGACGGACCTCGTCGAGATCCGCGTGGTCCCAGACATCCTGGACCGTGCGGGGGAACCCACCGTCGCCGTCGAGCAGCGAGGGGGCCTGCGTGATCGGGCCCCAGCGGTACAGGTCGTACTCGGCGTTCAGGGTCAGGTGCACCCCGACGTCCTCGCCGAGGTACTGCGCCGCTGCCTCGCGCGCCCAGGGGCAGGGCACCATCAGCGAGGCGCTAGTGGCCAGGCCCTGACGCAGCGCCTCGTACACGCCGGTGTTGGCCGCGTGGCAGGCGCCGAGATCATCGCAGTTGATGATCAGCAGCCGGTCGTCGGGGGAGTAGCCGAGGCGTTCGGCGAGCGTGGTCACGTTCGGAACGCTAGCGCCGTCATCGCGCTGGTACGCCCGGGCCGCCGCAGGCCCCCCACAGCCCGGCGCCCCGCTCGCGGGCGCGCCTGGCCGCTGCCACCAACTCGTCGGCGTGAGCGACGTTCGGGGGGATGGTGAGCGTTGCGGCATACCCCTGCTCGGCCAGCTCGCGGTTGACGAAGGCCCCGTCGGACTGCCGCCACACGTAGGCGAGGAGCCGGCCATAGGGGTCCCGCTCCTCGACGTCGCGCTCGAGCCGGACCACCGTGCCCGGCGGCAGTACCGCACGGGTGAACGCGCTGGCCTCCCGGCCGAAGCACTCCACCGGCTTGGAGGGATGCTTCGTCTCCGGTGTGTCGACACCGATAAGCCGAACGTGCTCGTCGACCCGCCCCACCCGCACGACGACCGTGTCGCCGTCGACCACCTCGACGACCGTGGGCTCCCGGGCCTCGGACGGCACCGCGTGAGGCCCGGACGGCGGCGAGCAGCCGACCACCGGGACAGCCAGCACCACGGCGGTGGAGACCGCCGCGACGGCGGGCCGTGGAAGCCGGCGACGAGCAGGTGTGTGGTGGCGAGCTCGGGGTGCGGACACGTAGACCTCCGACGGGACCAGGGGTGACGGACGGCTCCCGCCGTCGAGGCCGGTCGCGCCCGAGGCGCCCGATGATCAGATGCGCTCGATGATGGTGCCGGTGCCCAGCCCCCCGCCGCAGCACATGGTCACCAAAGCGGTGGTCTTGTCGGCCCGATGCAGCTCATGGACTGCCTTGGTGATCAGGATGGCCCCCGAACCGCCGAGCGGGTGGCCGAGGGCGATGGCACCCCCGTTGGGGTTGACCGTGTCCATGTCGGGGTGCAGTTCCCGCTCCCAGGACAGCACGACCGAGGCGAAGGCCTCGTTGATCTCGACAAGGTCGATGTCGGACATCTGCATGCCGTTGCGCTGCAGCAGGTGGTGGGTGGCGTCGATCGGGCCGGTCAGCATGAGCACCGGGTCGACCCCCACCAGACAGGTGTCCACGACCCGTCCCATCGGCTCGAGCCTCAGGGCGCTGGCCTTCTCACGGGTCATGAGCAGCACCGCTGCCGCCCCGTCGGAGATCTGCGAGGAGCTGGCGGCGGTGTGCACGCCGTTCTCCCGTGCCACCGGCTTGAGCCCGGCGATCCCTTCGAGGGTGGTCTCGCGCAGGCCTTCGTCGCGCTCGACCCGGTGGGTGGTGCCGGTCGGCTTGCCCTCTTCGTCGAGGTCGGGGGCGTCGATGGGCACGATCTGGGTGGCGAACCGGTCTTCGTCCCAGGCTTGGGCCGCGAGCTGCTGCGAGCGGACGCCCAGCTCGTCGCAGTCCTGGCGGGTGATACCCCACTTCTCCGCGATCCGCTCCGCCCCCTCGAACTGGGAAGTGAACTCGTAGCGGTCGAAGTAGCTCTTGGGGATGGCCTTGCCGAGATCGAGTCCCCGGGCCAGGCTCGCCCCCATCGGGACCCGGCTCATGATCTCCACGCCGCAGGCCACCGCCACGTCGACCACGCCCGAGCCCACCAGGCTGGTGGCCAGGTTGGTGGCCTGCTGCGAGGAGCCGCACTGGCTGTCGACCGTCGTGGCCGGCGCTCTGATGGGCAGCCCCGCGGTGAGCCATGCGGTGCGGGCGATGTTGAACGCCTGCATCCCCACCTGGCTGACGCAGCCCCCCACCACCTGCCCGACCTCTGCCGGGTCGACACCCGAGCGGTCGATCAGCTCCGCGAGCACGGTGGCCAGCAGATCGGCCGAGTGCATGGTGGACAGGCCTCCACCACGGCGACCGATGGGGGAGCGGACGGCTTCGACGATCACGACTTCGCTCATGGCTGCAGCCTACTGACGTGCCCGTCACCGGGGCCAACGATCCCTGACACGGCTGTCAGGCAGCTTTGCGGTCGCCACTCGGCGGCGGCTCACCCTCGACCGCCCTGCGGCGGGCGGCCTCCAGTGCCTGCCGTGCCTGAGTGATGCCGCGCCGGCCGATCTCGCGGGTGGTGGGGCTGAGCCGCCACGGATGTGCCCCTCCACGGGGGAACGGTGTGCCGTCCCTGGCGCTCGCCGTGGCCAGCAGTCGCAGCTGTGCATCCATGAGTCCATGATGCCGGGAAGGTGTGACAAGAAGGCCGGGCCGAAAGCCCTGAGCCCAGTGGATCTCCGAACGGCCCATCCTCCGTGGCGGGGGCACACGGCTCGATGGAAGTTCGGTGAGGGGCGGGATCCGGAGCCCTGCAGCACGCCGCTCACACCGGGGCGTCCGGAGCCACCAGTGGCCAGGGGCGCTCCCGCTCCACGACATGGGCGAGGTCGAGGACGAGGGCGTCCTCGTGGTGGCGGCCCATGATCTGCATCCCCACGGGGAGCCCGTCGACCTGCCCGATCGGCACGGACACGCTGGGGTTCCCGTAGATGTTGGCCGGGATGGTCAGCGCGCCGTTGTTCTCCGGCCCGACCTGCACGTCGCCCACCCGGGTGTTCAGGGTCACGTGAGCCGGGTAGGCGACGTCGGGGTTGGTGGCGCAGATCACGAAGTCGACCTGCTCGAAGACCCGGGCCATCGACTCGAAGGCCCTCATCCGGTTCTCCTCGCAGCGGGCGGCCATCTTCAGGTCGAAGTGCTCGGTCGCCATCTGCAGGCCGAACGACATCTCCATGGTCAGCTCGTCCTTGCACTCGGGCCAGCGGTCGCCGAGATCGGCGAGCAAGGTCGCGAGGTTGGCCATGGCCCACTCGAAGCCCAGCTCGGGCACCTCGACGTGCACGTCGTCGACGATCGTCAGGCCCGCGTCGGCCGCCAGTTGCTCGCCGGCTCGGCGGACCAGCTCCGCGACCTCCGGCCGCACCACCGCCTTGCCGAGGTCGGGTGCGATGGCGACTCGCCTGCCCGCCAGGTCGTAGCGGCCGAGGTTCGCTTCCCACCCGTCGACCCGGGGGAGGCTGTAGGGGTCCCGGGGGTCGTGGCCGTTGGTGACGTCGTACCAGCGGCACACGTCACGCACCGAGCGGGCCAGGCAACCGAGCAGCACGGTCATCGGGCCGGCCATCATCATCGGCCCCCTGGGGATGCGCCCCACGGTGCCCTTCATCCCCACCAGGCCGTTGAACCCGGCGGGGATGCGGATGGATCCGCCGCCGTCGCCCCCGGTGGCCAGGGTGACCAGGCCGCCGGCGACCGCGGACGCGCTGCCACCGGACGAGCCGCCCGCGGTGCGGGTCGGGTCCCAGCCGTTGCCGGTGACGCCGTTGAGCTTGGTGACGCTGACGTTGAGCCCACCGAACTCGCTCGCGGTGGTCTGGCCGACGGGCACGCAGCCGCCGAGCTCGAGTGCCCGGCGGATCATGGTCCCGGTCCAGGTGGCCTTCCGGTCGCGGAACACGAGCGACGCCTCGGTGTTCGGCCAGCCCTCCACCTGGTCCAGTTCCTTGATGCCGATGGGCACCCCGCCGAACGGCAGCGACACGTCTGCCGATTTGGCGGCCTCGAGCGCGCGTTCGGGGTCGAGGAACGAGAAGGCGTTGAGCTCGCTGCCGTCGATCGCAGCCAACGTCGCTTCGAGCTCCTCGACGGGGGAGCGCTCGCCTCGGCGGAACGCGTCGATGAGCGAGCAGGTGTCTCCGAGCCAGGGGGTGTCAGCCATGAGCCGAGTGTGCCACGAAAACGAGCAGCGCTCACTTTCTGTGTCCGCCGTCATGCCGGGGCTCTCCTAGCATCGCCGGCCATGGACGCCCGTGAGTGGCTCGGCCTGAAGCCCACCCACAACCCCATGCGCTGGTACCTACCGGTCGTGCCCGGCATCTCCGCTGGTGGAGCGTTCCTCTTCGGTGGGTGCGGGCTCGGCGCGGCGATCGAGGCCATGGAGGGCAGCACCGGCCGACCGGTCATCTGGGCCACCGCCCAGTACCTGTCCTTCGCTCGTCCGCCCGACGTCATGGACATCGACGTCACCATCGCCTCCCACGGCCGCTACACCACTCAGGCCCGGGCGGTCGGCCACGTCGGCGACACCGAGATCCTTACGGTGAACGCGGCGCTCGGATCACGCCCCTTCCCCGAGCGGGGCCAGTGGGTCGCTCGCCCCGAGGTGCCGACGCCCGGTGAGTGCGAGCGTCGGGAGCCCCGCCGGGTGGTCGCGGAGTCGATCATGATGCGCCTCGACCAGCGCTGGGCCCTCCGGGACGGTCGCAACGGCCGCACCGCGGTGTGGACTCGCATGCCCGATCTGCTGGGTGTGTCCGCCTCGTCGCTCGCGGTGCTCGGTGACTACGTGCCGCTCGGTCTCGGGGAGCTGGTCGAAGCCGAGATCACCAGCAACAGCCTCGACAACACCCTGCGGGTGGCGAACGTGGTCGACACCGAGTGGGTGCTCGTCGACATCCGCATCGATCTCATCAACCACGGCTTCGGCCACGGGACCGTGTACCTGTGGGCCGAGGACGGCACGCTCATGGCCACCGCCAGCCAGTCGGCGATCATCCGGCTCTGGAAGGGTGACTGACCGTGGCCGGGTAGGTTTCGGGTTGCTGTTGCGCCAGGTTCGGCGGAGGGGGGCTGTGATGAGTCGGTACGGCATGACCATCCCGTTCAACGGAGTCCCGCTGCACCAGCAGCGGGACTGGGTCGTGGAGCTCGCAGACCTGGGATACACCGACGTGTGGTCGGCCGAGGCCGATGGCGCCGACGCGTTCACACCGCTGGCGCTCGCGTCGGTGTGGGCGCCGTCATTGCGGCTCGGTACCGCCATCGTCCCCGCGTTCACTCGGGGGCCCGCCTGTCTGGCCCAATCCGTCGGCTCGCTGGCCCAAGCCGCGCCCGGCCGGTTCGCCTTCGGCATCGGCACCTCGTCGGACGTGATCGTGCAGCGCTGGAACGGCCTCCCCTTCGAGGCGCCCTACCAGCGGGTGCGCGACATGGTGCACTTCCTGCGGGCCGCGATGGCGGGCGAGAAGGTCACCCACGACTACGAGACCTTCTCGGTCAAGGGCTTCCGGCTCGGTGTGGTGCCCGAGGAGCCGGTGCCGATCCTTATCGCGGCGCTGCGGGAAGGGATGCTGCGCCTCGCCGGCCGTGAGGGAGACGGCGCGATCATCAACTGGCTGTCGGCCGACGACGTGGCCAGGGTGGCCCCCGTCGTGCGCCAGTTCGGACCCAACGCCGACGGCACCGACAAGGAGATCGTGGCCCGGATCTTCGTGGCCCCGGGAGTCGACGCCGACACCGCCCGTGGGTTCGGGAGGTTCGCCATCGCCGCGTACCTGAACGTGCCGGTGTACGCGAAGTTCCACGAGTGGCTGGGCCGGGGCGATCAGCTCGCGGGCATGTGGGCCAGATGGCGCGAGGGTGATCGCAAGGCGGCACTGGAGGAGATCCCCGACTCGCTGGTCGACGAGCTGATCGTCCACGGGCCCCCTGAGGCGTGCCGGGAACACGTGCAGCGCTATGTGGCCAACGGGGTGACCACCCCCGTGCTGGCCATCCTCCCCTTCCCCGGGGTGGACCAGCGGCAGGCGATGCGCGACGTCGCCCCTCGCTGAGATCGAGCCGGCGGTCGAGCCGATCGCGACTCGCCACCACGTGGTCGGCAAGATCCTTCAGGCCGGCGGGCGCAGCATGGCATCGAACGCTTCGACCACTCCTGCCTGGTGGCGGGTGGTGGCGAGCCCACCCACGTGAACCATGGAGAACAACAGCGACACGATCAGCGCTTCGGCGCCGGCGGCGATCCGGCGGGTGTCCAGATCTGCTCGCACCTCGCCCCGAGCCTGCGCATCGCGCACCTCTGCCTCGAACTGGCCGGTCGCGACCGCGAGGGCGGGCAGCTCGATGAGCCGTGGCACGACCTCTGGTTCCTCCCCGGCGAGCACACGGCGGGCGAGCGGATGCCGGTCGAGGCGGGAGAACAGCTCCACGATCCACGCCGGGATGAACTGGCGGATCGGCGTGCCGGCGACCGCGGCTCGTGACTCGGCGATGAGGGCGCTGGCATCGGCGTCGACCGCAGCCACGAACAGGGCTTCCTTGTTGGCGAAGTAGGCGTAGACCGCAGCTTGGGTGACGCCCGCGGCTCGGGCGATCTCGGAGACGGAGGTGGCCCGGAAGCCACCGGAGCCGAAGTGCTCGATGGCCAGCTCCAGCAACCGGCGCCGGGTCCGCTCGCCCTTGGTCTCGCCCTTGGTCCGTCCCTCGTCGTCGTTCGGAGGGTCCGCGACGAGCTCGGAGAGGCTCATTCCGGTGGCCTCAGCACCGCGTCGAAGATCGTCAGCACCCCGAGCTGCCGGCGGGCCTCGGTGGAGGACCCCACCTGGCTCACGCTCATCAGCAGGCTGAGCACGATGGTCTCCGCCCCGCTGGCGAACAGGTCGGCGTCGAGGTCGGTGCGCACCTCGCCTCGGCCCTGCCCGGTCCGGACGGCGTCCGCGATGTCGCCGG
This sequence comes from Rhabdothermincola sediminis, assembly GCF_014805525.1. NCBI lineage: Bacteria > Bacillati > Actinomycetota > Acidimicrobiia > Acidimicrobiales > Iamiaceae > Rhabdothermincola > Rhabdothermincola sediminis. Next base: position 77,940 of record NZ_JACFSZ010000009.1, read on the forward strand.
TGAGCCGACCCAGGACTGGCAGATCGACCAGGCGGGCGAGCGCTTCAGGCTCCTGACCGCTCAGCACCCGTCGCACCAGCGGGTGCCGGTCGAGCCCGCCGAGGAACAGCACGAGGAGCATGGGCACGAGCTGGCGGACCGGGGTCCCGGCCAGCCTGGACTCGGCCTCGCCGACCAGCGCCGACGCATCGGCGTCGACCGCGGCGTCGAAGAGGGCTTCCTTGCTCGGGAAGTACGCGTACGCCGCGGCCTGGGTGAGACCGGCGGCCCGGGCGATCTCGGACACCGAGGTGGCCCGGTACCCCCGTTCCCCGAAGCGCTCGATGGCGATCTCGAGCAGCCGTCGCCGGGTGCGCTCGCCCTTGGTCTCGGGGGCGCGCTCGGAGGTCGCCGCCGGCCCTGCGCCAGCGGTCCCGTCCTCGCTCACCACGCTCGCCATGCTCGCCATGCTCGCCAACGGCGACACACCTCCACGCATCGATCCTAAGGAATGAATCGATGAGAGCGGTCGATTCCTTGAATCAATAGAGTTATAAGACCTATTGTCCTAGGGATTTCGGCGGGTGACACTCGTCGCATGGCCCTCACGGAAGCGTTCTCCACTGGCTTCGGGACCTCGGATCCCCTGGATCGTGAGGTCGCCGAGATGCAGTGGAGGATCGATCGGGCTCGCCGGAACCCGTGGCTGGGTGGGGATGTGCTGGCCCCCGAGTTCCGCTCTGCGCTGGCCGCCTTCATGGCGCCCCGCGCCGAGCGTCTCGGCGCTCGTCTCGAGCCCGGCCCGGTCTGGCAGGGCCACCGCAATCGGTGGCGGGAGGTGGTGCGCCCCGTCCGGTGATCTCCGGGGCTGCACAGGTGTTCAGGTGTCGGGCGCTCGTTGAGGGGCGAACGCCCGGCACCCGAACGTTCGAGCAGGTGACGGCGGCGCCCGGGCCGGTGTGCTACTCCTCGAGACCGACGGGCGCGCCGTCCACGATCTGGTCGAGGTACTCGGACCAGCCGTAGCCCACTCGCCCGTCCCCGAGCGTCCATTCCGTGAGGCCCTCGGAGATCCGGGTCACGAGCCCATCTCGACGGTTCCGCAGGGGGATCAGGTTCAGCACCCGGCCGGTGACGGTCCATTCGAGCGGTTCGCCGCCGGGGCCCGCAGCCCGCAGGACCGCTTCGATGCTGCGGTGGTAGCGCTCCTGGCCTTCCCAGCCGGTGCTGATCCGGAGGTCGTGCACCGGGATCATCCGCGCACCGACCCACACGAAGCCTCCGCGGGTCCCCTCGCCGTCGCGCCGAGCGATGCGAGACCCCATGAAGCCGAACTCGGCCCCGAAGTTGGCGGTCAGCCAGCGGTAGTACCACGGCGCCTGCCAGGTGCGCGGACCCCACGAGTGGTCCCGCAGCCCGAACCCGGCGAGCTGCCACTGCTGCTCGCCCACCCGGCAGGTCCCCACGGCCGACACGAGTTGCTCGTAGTGGCCCCGGGCGAACTCCTCCCCCGGGCGCTCGTGGGCCTCCTCGGGCTCACCGCCGAACATGTCGCTCACCCGCCGGTAGACGAGTGCCACCTCGCAGTCGGCGTGCGGGTTCTCGGTGAAGGCTCGCCGGGGATTGGCCATCGCCAGCGGATCCTCGAGCAGCACCACCCCCCCGGAGTAGGACACCGTCAGCTGCTCGAACGGCTCGACGACCTCGAAACGCATGCCTGCGGCGTCGAACGCGTCGTTCGTGTGGACCTCCGGGCGCTGGAACATGAACGCCACCCGGCCGTCAGGGAGGTAGAGGCACACGGTCATCTCACCTCGACCCTCGTTGGCTCGGTTGCCCAGGCGGAAGAACCCACCCAGCTGCGCTCCCGGGTCGTAGACGTTGAAGTACATGCTCTCGTTGAACGTCGGCTCCGGGCCGAGCTCGTGCAGGTACTCGTCCTGGGGATCGAGGCGCACTCGCATACAGCCACCCTATTGCTACGTTGAGTGCCTTGCCGGGCCGGACGGTGCCCGGGAGGAAGGGGGATCCGGTGTCACCACGAACGGTCGGGGCTCGTCGCGGGCTCGTGCTCCTCGTGACGCTCGCGATGGCCGCGGGACTCGCCGGCCTGGCGCCTGCCGGCCAGGTGGAGGCGGCACCCCCGCCGTTCGCCGCCCACGGCAGCGTGAACCAGGTCTGGGTCGTGGACCTCACCCCCGGTGTCCCCGTCGAGCTGCTCGATGCCGGCGACGCGGTGGTGGGCAGCGGGATCGCGGACAGCCAGGGTGCGTACCTGTTCCGCCAGGTCCCTTCCGGTGGCGGCTACCGGGTTCGTCAGAGCGGCCAGCTGTCAGCCCCGCTCACGGTGACGGAGCCGACCGAGCACCCCGATGACGCGTTCTACGACGCCATCACCATCCCCATCGGCTACGGCTACCTGCCCACCCGCGACGGCACGACCTTGAGTGTGAACGTGAGCCCACCGCTCAACTACGAGCCCGGCAAGCGCTACCCGGTGCTGGTGAACTACTCCGGCTACGACCCGAGCGCGCCCGGCCAGGCCTCGCCGGAGACCCTGGTGTTCACGGTCCACGACTACTTCGTGGTCGGGGTGAACATGCGTGGAACCGGCTGCTCGGGAGGGGCGTTCGACTACTTCGAGACCCTCCAGTCGCTCGATGGGTACGACGTGATCGAGGCCCTCGCCCGCCAGAGCTGGTCCAACGGCGACGTCGGGATGGTGGGGATCTCCTACCCGGGGATCAGCCAGCTCTTCGTGGCCGCGACCCAGCCCCCGCACCTGCGGGCGATCACCCCGTTGTCGGTCATCGCGGACACGGTCCGCTCCACCCTTTACCCCGGCGGGATCCTCAACAGCGGGTTCGCGCTCGGCTGGGCGACCGACCGGGTCAACGCTGCCAAACCGGCGGCGGCCGGGTGGGCGAAGGCCAGGATCAACAACGGGGACACGACGTGCGCCGCCAACCAGAAGCTGCGCCTGCAGTCGGCGGATCTGCTGAGCCAGATCCAGCCCGAGCGCTACTACGAGCCCCGCTTCGACGCCCTGGCGCCTCGGACCTTCGTCAACCGCATCCAGGTGCCCGTGTACCTGTCGGGCTCGTTCCAGGACGAGCAGACCGGTGGTCACTTCTCGACCATGGTCGACGACTTCGATCCGTCGATCCCACTGAAGGTGACGCTCACCAACGGCACCCATGTCGAGCCGCTGGGCCCGGAGCAGCTCACCAGGGTGCTTGAGTTCGTCGACTTCTACGTCGGGCGGCGCATCCCGATGGTCAATCCCCTGGTGCGCTTCGCCGTCGGGGATGTCTACACCACGCTGTTCGGCGCACCGGCGGCGCTCCCGCCGGATCGTTTCATCGGATACCCGGACTACGGGTCGGCACTGGCGGCGTACGAGGCCGAACCCACGGTCCGGGTGTTGTGGGAGAACGGCGGCACCGCTGACGCGCCAGGGATGCCGCTGTCCACCGCGGAGACCACCTATGCCGACTGGCCTGTTCCCGGAGCGGTCACCACCAGCTGGTACCTCGACGCCGACGGTCGCCTCTCGAGCGCGCCGCCCACCATTCCCGACGGGGAGCCCCGGGGCGTCTCGTCCTACACCTACTCGCCCTCGGCGAAGCCGGCGCGCACGTTCTTCGGATCCACCGAGGCGATCTGGCAGCGTGACGCGGTCCTCGATTGGGAGCCGTTGGCCGAGGGCACGGCGCGCAGCTTCGTGACCGATCCGTTCAGCGTCGAGACGGCGATCGCCGGCATGGGCAGCGTCGACCTCTGGCTGCGCTCGGGCGCGCCGGACACCGATCTCGAGGTGACCATCACCGAGGTCCGTCCGGACGGGGAGGAGCGCTACGTGCAGAGCGGGTGGCTGCGTGCCCGGGGGCGTGCCCTCGACGAGGCGCGCTCCACCGAGCTCGAGCCCTTCCACACGTTCCTGGAGGCCGACGCCGCCCCGATGCCCGCGGGGCAGTTCGTACCGGTGCGCATCGCGTTGTTCCCGTTCGCCCACGTGTTCCGCGAAGGCTCGCGCCTGCGGCTCAGCATCGAAGCGCCCGGAGGCAACCAACCGTTCTGGGAGTTCACCACCGGTGGGGTCGACGGTTCCCGCAACGACATCGCCCACAGCATCGGTCGGCCCTCCCGGCTGGTCCTGCCGGTGCTGCCCGCCTCGCTGGCACCGAGCGTCCCCACCGAGTACCCGGCGTGCCCGTCGGTGCGTAACCAGCCCTGCCGCGAGTACCGGCCCGACCGGATCCCGACCGGGGTGACGATCACCGCGGACGGATCCGGTGCCTTGGTGGTCACATGGAGTCCGCCGCCATCGGGTGGGGAGCCGACGGCGTACCAGGTGGAGATCGAGCCCGAGGGAGCTGGCGGGGGCGTGCTGGCCGTCGGATCCGAGCCCCGCGGCACGGCGGCGCTGGAGCCGCTCTCGGTCGAGGTCGGCGGCGACGTGACCAGCTACCGGCTGACGGACCCGGTGAAGGGGGTGCGGTATCGAGCGACGGTGCAGGCCCGCTACGACGATATCGAGGCACCGGTGTCGAACGCCTCGCTGCCGGCGGCGGTCGAGGATCCGGCGGCGACCACCACCACGACCTCCGCTCCGGGCCAGCAGGTGACGGGAGGTCAGCCGCCCGCCGAGACCGAGCAGGCGGCGGAGCACCGGTCGTCGGTCGCCACCGGCGTCCTGCCGGTGACCGGTGTGGCGGCGGCGCTGCTGGCAGGGGTCGCCCTCGCGCTGGTGTTCGCGGGTGTGGCTCTCAACCGCAGCGAGCGAGCGCGCTCGCCGCTCGGAGGTGCTCGACGAGCTCGCTGAGGGACGCGTGGGCGTTCACGCCGCTGGTGTTGGGCATGACGTAGAGGGGTGAGCCCGAGAGTCCGCCCGCCTGCACACCCACGACGGCCTGCCGGCCGGCGGCCGCCCGCCAGCCGGTGATCCCCACCAGGCACACCGCGCCCGGTCGCAACCACTCGACCAGGCGGCTGACCCGCTCCAGCCCGGCACGCAGCTCGACCGTGGACAGCGCGTGGGCCCGCGCGGTGGCTCGCTTCACCAGATCGGTCATGCCGACCCGGTGGTGGTGCAGGGCGTGGAGCGGATCGCGGTCGACCGTGACCAGGCCCGCGGCCAGAGCTGCAGGCCAGAACCGGTTGCCTGGACGAGCGAAGCCCACGCCGGCATCGGCCGCGAAGAGGCTGGGATTCAGGCCCACCACGAGCAGGTGCATGTCGGGCGCCACGGTGTCGGCGAGGGTGCGGGACCGGCGGGCGGTGATCACCAGCCCATCCGCCTTGCGTCCGGGCCGCTGGATGGACTCCACCTCGAAGCCCGCCCCGGTGACCACGTCGCGGAGGCGTGCCCGGGGCCATCCCGGATCGACGGAGACCTCGAACCGCTCGCCGACCACCATGGCCCGGTGCTGTTCGGCCAGCGCGAGCGGCACGTCTCGCGGTGAGAGGTGGGCCAGGCGGAGCAGGCCGGTCACAGGAGCTCGAGCTGCTCGGTGCGGGCGGCCCGCTCGGCCAGGCTCTCCCAGACGGTCCCTCCCCGCGGCCCGGTGGTGCGCACCTGGAGGTGCTCGATGGTGATCGCCCGGGCGGCGCCCTTGGCGTCGCGCAACCCGACGCTCCCGTCACGCTCACGCCTCACCACGACGGCTTCCTTCCATCGCTCGTCGGCCCGGCGGCGGAACCGGACGTGATCACCCGGACGGAGCCCCAGGGCCGCGAGGCCCGGCTCCGGGAAGGGGTCCGGGGTCCGGCGCGGACCGCGACCGGGGTCGCGCCGCTGGCTCACGGCTCACCGAGGAAGCGGGCTTGCAGGCGGCGCATGCCCGCCAGCCAGCGCTCGGGGTCGTCGGCCTTGCGGCGCAGGTACTCGGCGACTTCGGGGTGGGGCAGGATCAGGAATCGCTCCGCGGCCAAGCCGTCCAGGGCCGCCTCGGCCACCGCCTCGGGGGACAGCACGCCGTCGACTCCTGCCACGCCACCGCTGGCGGTGCCCCCGATCATGGGGGTGTCGACGGCTTGGGGACAGAGCACGGAGACCTTCAGACCCCGATCCCCGTGGGTGATGGCCAGCCACTCCGCGAAGGCCACCGCCGCGTGCTTGGTGACCGTGTAGGGGGCGGAGCCGATCTGGCTGAGCAACCCTGCGGCCGACGCGGTGTTCAGCAGGTACCCGCCGCCTCGCTCGAGCATCCGGGGGACGAGGTGCCTGGCGGCCCACACGTGGGCCATCACGTTCACGTCGATGATCCGCCGCCAGGCGTCGTCGGGCACCTCGGGACCGCCGACGGCGAGGATCCCGGCGTTCGAGCAGAACAGGTCGATCGGGCCGTGCTCCGCTTCGGTGCGCTCGATCAGTGCCACGATCTCGGGCTCGCGGGTGACGTCGGTGGGCGCCGCCGCCCCGCCGATCTCCGCCGCCACCCGCTCGGCGCCGCTGGCATCGCGATCCGCCACCACGACAGCAGCGGCTCCTGCTTCGGCGAAGCGGCGGGCGAGCGCTCGCCCGATGCCGGATGCCGCTCCGGTCACCACCACCACCCGGTCACGCACCTCCATGGCGGACCTCCCGCGTCGCTACCGCCCTGCCGAGGCGGCGGCCTCGAGGGTGCGGCGGATGACGGTCATGCGGTCGGGGCCCCAGGGCAGTGGCATCACGATCGGTACCTCGACACCGGCGTCGAGGTAGGCCCGCACGGTCGCGGCCACGTGGTCGGCGTCGCCCATGACGTCGATGGCGTCGATCATGCGGTCGGACACCGCGGCAAGCGCGCCTTCCCGGTCCCTGGCCCCGTGGCGGGCCCGGATCTCGGACACCTCCTCACCGAAGCCCGCCCGTTCGAAGTTGCGGGCATACGAGTCGACCACGGCGTAGGAGAACAGGTCCCGCCGCGCGTGGTCGATGCCGTCCGGTCGCTCGCAGACCCCGACGTGCACGTAGGCGTAGATGGTGGCGTCACCGCCGGCACGGACCTGCTCGACCGACCAGGGGACGTGTGAAGCCGGCAGGTAGTTGAGCAGCACGCCGTCGGCCAGCTCACCCGCCAGCCGCAGCATCCCCGGGTTCAGCGCCCCGATCACGATCTTCGGCCGCCGCTCGCCGAGGCGCACCCCGAGACGGAATCGGTGCACCTCGTAGAACTCACCCGAGAACGACACCGACTCCCCCGACAGGCACTCGCGCAGCAAGGTGACGTACTCCCGCACCTGGGCTAGGGGTCGATCACCGAAGGGCGCGCCGTGCCACTGGCGAGTGACCACCGGGGAGCTGATACCTACCCCGAGCAGGATGTCGTTGTCGGGGTGCAGGGCCTGGAGCGTGGACGCGGCCATGGCGGCCAGCGGTGGGGTGCGCAGCTGGAGTGCGATCACCCCGGTGCCCAGATCCAGCGACGGCGCCACCTGGCCGACCGCGGCCAGGGTGGCGAACGCCTCGGGCCCGACGGTCTCGGCCGTCCAGAACGAGCGGTACCCGATCTCCTCGGCCCAACGGGCCGCGGTGATGGCGGCATCCAGGCCGAGGTTCATGAACCCGGCGAAGGTCACCCCCAGCGGTGCTCCGGCCGGGGCGTCGGCGGTCGGGGGGGTCATGGGCTGCGACCCTATCCCGCGCCGGCCCTCGCCTCGATTCGGTGCCGCCCTCCGTCGCCTGGGGCGCCGGATCCCCGGGTGGGATCGGCGGTCAGAACGATCCGGTGCGGGTGAGCCGGTAAGGGGCCGCCGAGCGGGCGTCGCCGTCCCAGCTCACCTGCGCGGTGAGCTCGGTGGAGTCATCCGTGAGGCAGTTCGGCTCCGGCACCGACACCGTCACCGGTGATCCGTCCCGGCTCACCTTCCCGCCCAGCAACTCCGATCCGTCGTAGAGCTCGAGCCGGGCCGCCGCGCCGGCCGGGCCGGCGAGCGTGACCTGGAAGGTGCCGTCGCAGAAGAGCTGGAACCGGTCCTGGACCGGGACGGGGTAGCGGTCGACATCGGCGCCCGGCACCAGGTTGGCTGACAGCGAGCTGGTCAGGGGCTGCCCGTCGACCGTGTCGGGGCCGGCCTCGCAGCCGTTGGTGGCGTCCGCGTCGTAGTCGGCGTGCTCACCGAGGCATCGGCTGCCGTCGGTGTTCGGCGCGGCCGGGGCACCGCACGGCTGGTACGGCTTGGGGGTGCAGGGCGACGAGGGGATGCTCGCCGCAGGCGATGCGGTGGCATCGGGACCGGCGAAGGCCACCCGGTGGCTGCGCAGGTACCACACGCCGGCGGCGATGGCACCGAGGCACGCGACGGCAGCCAGGGTGCCGGCGCCGATCGCCGGCAGGAGCGCCGCCGAGCGCCGGCTCGGTCCCCGGGCGGCGACGATGGTGCCGGCGGGGCCGCCGGCCGCTGCGGCGGCCGAGGGTCGGCGACGAGGGTTGCGGTGCAGCATGGGTGCTAGCCGCCGGCGCAGGGAGCCGTTGAGTTCGCGGGGCAGTGGCGCCAGCCGGCCCTGCGCGGCTCGTTGGAGCGCGACGCGGGGGTCGCAGCGACCGTACGGTGGCTGGCCGGTGGCGGCGTACAGCAGGGTGGCACCGAGGGAGAAGACGTCGCTCGCCGGGGTGGCGGGCTCGCCCCGGGCCTGTTCGGGAGCCATGAACTCGGGGGTGCCGATCGGGCTGCCGGTGGCGGTCAGCCCCGAGGTGGCGTCACGGATGCTCGCCACCCCGAAGTCGGCGAGGTGCGCTCGGCCCTCACGGTCGAACAGCACGTTGGCAGGCTTGATGTCCCGGTGGACGATGCCTTCCCGGTGCGCAGCCGCCAGCCCCGCCAGCAGGGTGTCGGCCAGGTGCTCGACCTGGCCCGGTGAGAGCGGGCCCCGCGTCCGCACGTGGTCGGCGAGGCCGCCACCGGCGAGGTACGGCATGACCAGCACGATCTCGTCACCGTCGTCGATCACGTCGAGGAGTGGCACGACGGCGGGGTGGTCCAACCGGGCCAGGGCCTCGGCTTCCCGGTGCACGCGCTGGCGGGCCTGTGCCAGGCCGAACGCGCTGCCGTGCAGCACCACTCGCTTCAGGGCGACGGGCCTGCCGGCCGGATCTCGGGCCAGGTCGACCACGCTCATGCCGCCACGTCCCAGGCGCTGTCGCAGTTCGTATCCGACGACTCGGGAGGAATGGCCCACGCCTCCGCGAGCGTAGAGGGTCGGCGCGGCTGCTCTCGCGCGCCCTCCTGGTGGCGGGCGCGAGCGCGCAGGGTGATGCTCGTGGGGGCTTCGATGTCGGTAAGGTGGCGGGCAGTGGTGCAAGCGACCCTTGTCACAGCGGAATCGGGCTCGAAGTCGGCGAACATGCGCATTCGGCGCCGGGCCGCACCGGTCGCGCTGGAACAGTTCGGGCGTCGACCGGTGTTGAGTACGTCGGACACACGACGACAGGAGACGACATGACCGAGACCGAGGTCGACACCATGCAGCAGATCGAGGTCGCCGATGTCGAGGCGCACGGCGTCGATGGCGCGATCAGCGAGGCCCTCGCGCTGATCGACCGTGGTCTGGGCCACATGATGCATCGCGAGCTGGTGTCCACCGACGAGGTGGCCGACCTGCTGCTCGATGTTCGCCTCCTGCTGACCGCGGATCTGGGCGAGGCGCCTTCGGCGAACTGACGGTTCGACGCCGTCTCAGACGATGTCCGCCGCGGCGGCCGGACGGGTGGCGGCGATCAACTCGGCGTAAGCCTCGACCAGGCAGTCCCGGAGCAGCTCCGGCTGGGTGACCGCGCCCGTGTCGATGTGCACTCCCATGTTGAGGGTGCCCCGGTAGCTCATCATCGTGAGGTTGAACGCGGTGTTGCTCACCGGTCCCAGGGGGTAGGTGGCCTCGATCAGCGCGCCGCCGATGAACAGGTCGAACGCTGCCGCCCGGAGGTTGGACGTGGTGAAGTCGATGGTGCGCGCTTGATCCAGGGTGAAGCGGGCCAGGACCGAGGTCGGCAACAGGTTCGCGAGCCCGGCGACCTGGTCGATGACCCCGATCACCCGCTCCCGTTTGGTGCGGTCGAGGAGCTGGTGGATGGCGGCGAACCGCTCGATCGGGTCCTCTATGTCGACCGGGATCACCACCCGGGTGGGCACGAAGGCGTTTCCCCCGGCGCTCCCGTCGATCCGGGTGCTGACCGGCATGGCCATCCGCAGCGAGGCGACGGGCGAGCCGAGCCTCCGGTGGTACGCCCCGGCCGCCCCCGCGGCCCCGGACACGAAGAAGTCGTTGAGGCTGCCGCCCAGGGCCTTGGCGGTCCGGTGAGCGTCGTCGAAGGGCACGTCGAGCACTTCCAGGCGCCGCCGGAGGGAGCGCTCGGTCCACAGCGGGGAGTGCGCTCGATCCGCCACGGCCACCTGGCGCAGCATCGACGCCGCCGTCTCGCCGATCTCCGCGCTGGCCGTGCGCCACCGGGTGGGATGGGAGATCATGTCTGCCGCGCCCGTGACGCCTCGCAGCGCGACACCGAGGGTGCGCCGCCAGGTGTGCCCGAGGGTGTCGGCGGCGGCGGCGAGCAGCGTCGGCCGGCTTGGGGAGGGGTCGGAGTCGAGGGTGACCTCTTCGATGTCCGGTGCGTCACGGGTGAGGTCGATGAACTGCTCCGACATGCGGATTCCGCCCTCGCCGTCGGTGATCGTGTGGTGCATCTTCTGCAGGAGTGCGGCGCGGCCGCCTTCGAGCCCCTCCACGACGACGAATGCCCACAGCGGGCGCGTGCGGTCGAGAGGGTCCTGCAGGAAGCGGGTGGCGAGGTCGAACAGCTGTCGCCGTGTGCCCGGGGTCGGCAACGCCAGATGGCGGAGGTGGTAGTCGATGTCGAAGTCGGGGTCGTCCTGCCACTCCGGGGGTGCCAGGCGCCCGAGCATGGGAACCACCCGCTGGCGGAGACGGGGGATGCGTTGCACCATGCGCAGCAGCCGGCGGCGGAGGCGCTCGAGGTCTGGGGCCCGGTCCAGCAGGGTGACGCTGGCGAAGCTCGGGTCGAGGTGCGGGTCCTTCTCGACGTTCCACATCAACGCCTCGAGGTCGGTCATGCGGCGGTCGGAACGGACCTCACGGGTGCGGCTCCCCGGAGCCTGCGGTGCCATCGGCCACAGCGTAGGACGCCACGTCGGCGGGCGCCCCGGCGGGCGGTCGGAGGCGGCTGGCTCAGCGGTCGAGGGAGGTGTGCTTCAGCTCGTTGAGCTCGGGCCAGCCGGCGACCAGGGCCACGATCCGCTCGATGGTGCGGGTCGCCAGCTCAGCATCGCCACCCGAGTCGTTCATGAGCCGCACGAAGGTCGCCCGCTCGCCCACCAGGAAGGTGGGGACTCCCCACACCTGGTGGCTCGCGGCTGCCGATTCGTGCTCTGCCCGCACGACGGGGAGCACCGCCCCGTTACCGATGGCTTCGAGCACCGCCGCCCAGTCGAGTCCCGCCCGGTCGAGCACCCCGGCGACCACCTCGGGATCTCGCAGGCGAAGGCCGTGGAGGTGGCGGGCATCGAACAGCTCTCGGTGTACGGCGAGGAACCGGTCGGGGTGATGGTCACGCACGTACACCCCCGCTTGTAGGGCGAGCAGGCCGCTGTCGTCGTCGGGTCGCTCCCAGATGTCGGGCTCTGTCTCGGCCAGGTGCACCTGGCCGAGACAGAAGGGCACGAAGCGGACGTCCCAACCCGCGCCGCCGAGGAGACCTTCGATGAGATGGTCGTGGATGTTGCGCGCGAACGGGCAGCGGTAGTCCCAGGTGACCCCGAAGCTCAGCGGCATGTGCGGTGCAACCGGATGGTCCGTGCGGCCATTCCGTCAGCGGTTCCGGAGTGGCCAGAGCCTGCGGAACGCGACCCCGAGCGCGAGACCCATCGCGGCGCCGCCGATCACGTCGGACATGTGGTGGATCCGCACGTGGACCCGGCTGGCTCCGACCGCGGCGGCGAGTGCCCAGTAGGCGGGCGCGGCGCGGCGGCCCTCGCCGAGCAGGATCGCCGCCACCACGGCCGAGCTGGCATGGCCGCTCGGGAAGCTGGTGGTGAGCGGGATGCGCAGCTTGTGCGGGCGCTCGCCCTGGTAGACGGGTCGTTCCCGCCGGAACATCGATTTCACCAGGCCGTTCACGATCACCGACTCGATACCGAGGCAGACCGACAGGCGGATCGCCGCCTCGAGGTCACGTTCGGACCGCAGCGCTCGTGACCAGGCGATGAGGTGCCACAGCAGCCCGAAGTCGGCGAGCTCGGTCACGGCATAGGTGATGCGATCGAGCGGCTCGCGCCCTCGAATCCGGTCGAACTGGCGATCGACCGCTTCGTCGAAGCGTTGGATGGCGGAGACTCGGTGTGGGGGTTCGAGCGGTCCGGCGGGGTCGGCGGTCACCCGGCGGATGCTAGGGGGAGCACCAGGGGTCGTTCATCCGCGACCTCGTGGTCGGGCCGGGCGCGGCGTGCCTCGGCGACACGGCGGGCTTCATCGGGGTCGCCCCCGAAGGCCGGGCAGTAGGTCTTGAAGGCGCACCAGTCACACAGTCGGGATGGCCGGGGCTGGAAGCTGTCGTTCTCGCAGGCTCGCTCGATCGTCGACCAGATGGCGAGCACCCGTCGCTCCAGCGCCCGGATGGACTGGTCGTTCGGTACGGCGGTGATCACCACCGGGTCGGCCAGGTAGAGGAGCTGAACCCTGGCTGGCCGGCGGCCGAAGAGCCGCTCGCAGAGGAACGCGTAGAACTGCACGCCGCTGAGCCTGCCCCGCTCCTGGTTCTGGTGCGGAGCCCGGCCGGTCTTGTAGTCGGTGACCACCAGCTCGCCGTCACGGTCGAGCTCCAGGCGGTCGATGATGCCGCGCAGCTTCAGGTCGCCGACGTCGGCTTCGAGCAGGAGCTCGAGGCCGATCGGGGTGACGGTGCGCGGGTCCTCGAGCTGGAAGTACCGACGCACGAGCTCCTCGGCGTCGTCGAGGAACGCCGCCTCGCCGGCGCGGTCGAGCCCGAGACCGGTGTAATCGGGGTCGGAGCGGAGGTCCTCGAAGGCCTCGTCGAGCGCGGTGAGCGCAGCAGGCAGGCTGCGCTGCTCGGGTGGCAGGAGGAAGAGCCGCTCGAGCGCCGCGTGGACCAGGGTGCCCTTGGTGGCCGGCAACGCCGGAGGCTCGGGTAGCCGGTCGATCGCCGAGAACCGGAACGCCAGGGCGCAATCGGTGAACGACGAGACCTTCGAGGGTGACAACGAGGTGGGTAGCGACATCGACCCCATGAGGGAACCCTACGCCAGGGGTCGGACAGCATCCGGGAACCGGCCGGGGATCAGGTCGCCGCGAACGCCCGTCTGACGGTGGCTGCGATCGCCTCCGGCTCCTCAAGGGGACCGAAGTGTCCGAGCTCGGGGTGCTCCTCGATGCGCCCATGGGGGAGGGCGGCCACGATGCGTTCGACGAACGTCGCGGGCCCGAACCCCGTGAACCCGCCCCGGGTCACGACCACGGGGCAGGTCACCCGGTCGAGCTGTGCGAAGGCATGGTGGGTCGCGCCCATCCGGTACACCTGCGCCTCGTGCTCCGGGCGGCACTTGAGAGCTACCGTCCCGGCTGCGGTGGGCGCGAAACCGTGGTCGACGTACGCCCGCAGCGCCTCCGGGTCGAGGGCCGAGAAAGGGGGCTTGGTGGCGAAGTTGTCGTAGGCGGCGTCGAAGGACTCGAACTCGGACCGTCGGCGGAGCGCGCCCTCCACGAGGGGGTTCGATCCGGCGTGGTCGGTGGCCTCGACCACGTCGGGGGGGAAGACCACCGGCTCGAACAGGTACAGCGCTCGGAAGGTCCCGGGCCGCTGCTCCTCGGCCAGCAGGAGCGCGGCGCCTCCCTTGGAGTGGCCGACGCCGAACGGCCGTTTCATCCCCAGCGCGTCGACCACGGCCAGCACGTCGTCGGCGAAGCCGTCCCAGTGGAACTGCCCGTCATCCGGGGCTGTCGAGTCACCATGGCCCCGCAGGTCCGGAGCCCAGCACCGGAACCCGTGTCCCTCGAGGTGTCGGGCCAGGGGGGCCCAGACCCGGCCGTGGAAGCCGGTGGCGTGCGCCAGCAGGAGCGGATGGCCGCTCCCGCCGAGGTCGTGGACCGCCAGGCGGACGCCACCGGTCGACTCGACCAGCCTGGTCACGCTGGTCACGGGGTGGTCCCGGTGGAGACGGGGCTCAGCTGGCGGCGGGGACGTCGTCGACCGGTTCGCACAGGTCGATCTTGGCATCCTCGGCGCAGACGCCGGTCCGCCAGCTCGGGAGCCGGCCTTCGTCGAGCAGGAGCCTGATGGTGGCGACGGTGCTGGGATCGATCACGACCGGCCCCTCCACCAGCGTCTCAGGGAGCAGGTCCAGGGGCACGGAGGTGGCCAAGCCGTTGCGCACGGGCGTGTCGTGGACGACGACGACCGCGTCGATGAACGGCACCCAGCTCACGTGCTCGGCGAGCGCGGTCCGGGTCGTGGCCGCCAGGTGGCCGGCCTGTTCCGCGGTCGTGGAGGGATCCGCGCCGGAGGGCAGCAGCACGAACGCACCGGGAGGGCCGACCACGAGGCGGGCTGCGCCGCTGGAGGCGACCACGCAGGCCGGCGGAAGGCCGGCCAGCACGCTGTCGATGCCGTCGAGCGATGCGTTGGCCACGTCGGTCACGTTCCCTCCATCGGCACCGGGGGACTAGGCCTTTAGACCTAATACTAGGCCGGACGGCCCATGCGGGACGTCGGCGACTCCTGACGCTCCGTTTGGGAGTCGCCGAGGGCCTCCGGTGGGGGATCCGACCGTGCCGGAGAGCCCGGCCGTAGTGTTGATGCGGATGGAAGGGGACGGGGAGCGCCCCGCGGCACGGGCTCGGCGTCTCGGGGCCTGGCTGGCCGAGCTGGGACGGGTCGCTCCCGGCCTGCTGGAAGCCCACCTGCCGGGGACGGGACTCGGCTCCCGTACCCGCGAGCAACTGGTGCTCACGGTCGCCGATGTCAACGGCTGCCGGGTGCTGGCGTGGGTCCACGGAGCCTGGCAGGAGTTCCTGGGTCCCGCCGACTCGGACGAGACCACCGAAGCGCTGGTGGCCTACGCCCGGGCGAGCGCCGAGGCCGGGATGCCTCTCGATGCCACCACCCTCGAGGCCATTTTCCCGGCGTCGGTGGTGCGCTCGACCCGGGCCACCGTGGCTCGAGCACAGCTCAGCAGCTTGCTGATGAACGGCGCTGGCCTGCTCGCCGACGAGTTGCTGAGCCGCCGCCCTGCCGGCGTGCTCGCCACGGCGGGACAGGTGGCCGCGGTGGCGCTGGTGCTGCCGGCACTCCTCCCCGCGGTGGCGGTGGCCGGCGCGTTGAAGGTCGCGGTGCGGGTCGCGCCAGCGCTCCCCGAGCCGGAGCTGCCGCCTGGCGACGACGCGAACCTGGTCGTCCACCTGCTGGCCGAAGCGCTGCCCTCGTACCTCGGCCACACCGTCGTGCGCTCGTTGCTGTTGTGGAGCCCGGTCGTGTTGGCGGTCGGGGTGCGGATGGAGGGCACCGCCGCGACCTTGCGCATCGGTCAGGGCCGGGTCTCGATCGTCAACGGCATCCGCTCCGATGCCCTGGTGATCGTGGAAGGTGGCCTGGAGCCGCTCTTCCACCTGGCCGCAGGCTCGATCGTGCGCCAGCTCGCGGCGAGCGCCCGGCGCAGCCGCGCCTGAGTTCTCAGGTGAAGGCGTTGAGGCCGGTGATCGCCTGCCCGAGCACCAGGGTGTGCACCTCGTTGGTGCCCTCGTAGGTGAAGACGCTCTCGAGGTTGTTCATGTGGCGGATGACGGGGTACTCGAGCGTGATGCCGTTCGCGCCGAGCACCGAGCGCGCCTCGCGAGCCACCCACAGGGCCTCCCGCACGTTGTCCATCTTGCCGAAGCTGACCTGTGCGGAGGTGAGCCGACCTTCGTCCTTCATGCGGCCGAGGTGCAGGGCGAGCAGGGTGCCCTTGTTGACTCGCACCATCATCTCGACGAGCTTGCGCTGCGTGAGCTGGAACGAGGCGATGGGCACGCCGAACTGCACCCGATCCTTGGAATAGGCGAGCGCCGCCTCGTAGCAGGCGCGCGCCGCGCCCATCGCCCCCCAGAGGATCCCGTAGCGGGCCTCGTTGAGGCACGACAGCGGCCCGCGCATGGTGGCCACCTCGGGCAGCCGGAGCGAGTCGGGGAGCCGGACGTCGTCGAGGACCAGCTCGGAGGTCACCGATGCCCGTAGCGAGAGCTTCTTCGGGATGTCGTTGGCGGTGAAGCCGGGTGTGTCGGTGGGGACGATGAACCCCGCGTAGCCGGACGTGCCCGAGTCGCCGTCGGTCCGGGCCCAGATGATGGCGACGTCGGCGATGCCGCCGTTGGTGATCCACATCTTCGTGCCGTTGAGGATCCAGTCCGATCCGTCCCGCCGAGCCGTGGTCCGCATGCTGGCAGGGTCGCTGCCCGAGTCGGGCTCGGTCAGACCGAAGCAGCCGATGACCTCCCCGGCAGCCATCCTGGGGAGCCACTCCTGCTTCTGCTCCTCGCTACCGAA
The DNA here is from genome assembly GCF_014805525.1 of Rhabdothermincola sediminis. Lineage (NCBI taxonomy): Bacteria > Bacillati > Actinomycetota > Acidimicrobiia > Acidimicrobiales > Iamiaceae > Rhabdothermincola > Rhabdothermincola sediminis. The sequence continues at coordinate 94,451 of NZ_JACFSZ010000009.1, forward strand.
CCGCCAGATCGGGAACATCGCCAGCGAGCCCTGTACCGAGACGAAGCTGCGGGCGCCGCTGTCGCCCGCTTCGAGCTCCAGGCACGCCAGGCCGTAGGCGACCGCGCTCGTGCCGGCGCACTCGTAGCCCGTGAGGTGCATGCCGAGTAGGCCGAGCGCGCCCATCTCCTTGCCCAGCTCCTTGGGGAAGGTCCCTCGCTCGAACCAGTCGCCGACCTCGGGGAGGATGCGGTCGCCGACGAACTGGCGAACCGTGTCCCGCACCAGGCGCTCCTCGTCGGAGAGCAGCGCGTCGAGCTCGAGGAAGTCGTGGGCGTCCCCCTCACCGAACCGCTTCTCGCCGGGCGCTGCCGTCATCGTCGTCCGTCCTTCGCCTTCGCTCGGTCTGCCGTTCACCCGCCGTTCGCTCGCCACTCCTGCGGGCGGCGACGCTCTTCCCGCCGCAGGATCGCAGCCTACGCTTGAGGCATGGCCACGACCGAACACAGCTCCCGACCGGCGACCGACGAGCACCTCGATGCGGTGGCGCGAGCGGAGGCGGCACTGCTCGATCCGGCGCTGGCGCACCTGGTCGAGATGGTCCTGCGCCAGGTCGACGACGACACCTACGAGGCGGCCGCGGTCGACGGCCGGGTACGGGTGCGGCGCCGTGCCGATGGCCACGGCTGGTCGTTCGAGGAGCTGGCGGTCGAGGGGCGGAACCCACTCGCCGACCAGCGCACCGACCGGTTCTCACCGCTCGACGACGAGCGAGCCACTCCCTACCCGGCGCGCACCGAGAACGCGTACCCCTTCGCGTACGAGCAGCTCGGACAGCTCTTCGACCACCCGGCGGCGCCGGATCTCGTGGCGGTGCACACGGCCGCGCACAACTGGGAGGATCACGGCGGTCATCGCGGCGAGCACGGTTCGATCGACGTCGTGCAGGCCCGGGCGCCGTTCGTCCTCGCGGGGGCGGGAGTGCGCCAGCTCGGGATGGTGCCCCGGGCGTGCCGGCTGGTCGACGTGGCACCCACCGTGCTCACGTTGATGGGCGCGCCACTGAGGAGGGGCATCGGTCTGAACGGTGGCGAGCGCGACGATGCGTTGCTCGCCCGCCAGGACGGCGAGCCTCTGGTGGAGCTGATCGACTCCTCGTCGCCGCCGCCCGCGCACGTCGTCGGGTTCCTGCTCGACGGCACCAACGCGAACGTCCTGTACGACCTGGTGGCGAGAGGGGAGGCTCCGAACATCGCCCGGCTGATGGCCATGGGCACCACCCTCGCCCACGGGGCGATGTCGTCGTTGCCCACGGTGACCTTGCCGAACCACACCACGATCCTGACGGGCGCGTATCCGGGGCACCACGGCATCCTCCACAACGCGTGGTGGGACCGCGTCAAGCAGGCCCAGCTCGTCACCAACTCGCCCGCCACCTGGGTCACGGCCATGGACACCCTGGAGCCGGGGGTCGAGACCCTCTACCAGGCCGTCAAGCGAGCGTTCCCGGGGTCGGTGGTGGTCTCGATCAACGAGCCGTGTGACACGGGGGCCGATTACTCGATCTTCGACCTGATGCGCCGGGGAGAGCAGATCGACCGCCCCCCACCGGCGGAGGAGCTGCCCCACACCAGCCAGATGTTCGTGCGGCCGGTGAAGGAGTACCGCTGGTCGTCGCTGATCGACCACACCGCCACGCAGCAGTTCGCCGGCATCTGGAGCGGGCATCACCGCGGGAGGTCGTGGCCGCTGCCTCGGTTCACGTGGGTGAACTTCTCCCTGACCGACGCCGCGTTCCACGAGGGTGGGCCGTACTCGGAGATCGCCGCGGCGAGTCTGCGGGACACCGATGGGCGCATCGGTGAGGTCCTGGCCGCGGTCGAGCGGGCCGGGGTGTTCGACCGCACCGCGTTCTTCCTCGTCGCCGACCACGGGATGGAGGAGACCGACCCGTCCTGCACCGGCAACTGGGCCGGTGCGCTCGCCGAGAGCGGGGTCCCCCATCGCGACGAGGCGTACGGCTTCGTCTACGTGCGTCCGTAGGTGCCGGTTCCGCGCTCGAGCGGCGGGCCCGGTTCACCGCGCAGGAAAGGGGTGGGGGTTCGCTGCCGTGTTCCGTAGGCTCTTTCGGACGACCAGCGTCACCGCTTCACCCATCCCTGCCGTTCTGGCATGTCAAACGCGTGCTGCGGCACGCGTTTGACATGCCAGAACTTGCGAGGAGCCGTGTGAGATCCCGGGTGGGGCGAGGACGCGCCAGATCTCAGGGAGTGAACGCGTGACCGCCACCGCCATGCCATCGGGCTCGCCGTCGGCCTCCGCGGCCGCGGCCCGCACCGTCGAGGCCACCAAGATCTACGGAACCGGGGACACCGAGGTGCACGCGCTCGACGGGGTGACCGTCGAGTTCGAAGCCCAGCGCTTCACGGCCATCATGGGGCCCTCGGGGTCCGGCAAGTCGACGCTCATGCAGTGCGTCGCGGGGCTCGACAACCTCACCTCCGGCCAGGTCTTCATCGGCGACACCGAGCTGGGCGCGCTGAGCGAGCGCCGGCTCACCCGCCTGCGGCGTGATCACGTCGGCTTCATCTTCCAGGCGTTCAACCTGGTGCCGACCCTGAACGCGATCGAGAACATCACTCTCCCGCTCGACCTGGCGGGGCGGAAGGTCGACCGTGAGTGGCTCGACTCGGTGATCGACACCGTCGGGCTGCGCGACCGCCTCCGGCACCGGCCGAGCGAGCTGTCGGGGGGCCAGCAGCAGCGGGTGGCGGTGGCCCGAGCCCTGGTGGGTCGTCCGACGATCATCTTCGGCGACGAACCGACCGGCAACCTCGACAGCAGGGCCGGGGCGGAGATCCTCGGGTTCCTGCGCCGAGCGGTCGACAGCCTCAGCCAGACCGTGGTGATGGTCACCCATGACCCGGTCGCGGCCAGCCATGCCGATCGGGTCGTGTTCCTCGGTGACGGGCGGATCGTGGGCGAACTCGCCGATCCCACCCCCGAACGGGTCCTGGACCGTCTGAAGCGGCCGAGCCGCTGACCGGCCGGCCGGACGGAGATCAGGAGCGATCCGACATGCTGAAGGTGACGATCAAGGGCTTGTTCCAGCACAAGATCCGATTCCTCCTCACGACCATCGTGGTGATCCTCGGGGTGTCGTTCGTCGTCGCGTCGTTCACGCTCACCAGCAGCGTGCGGGCGCAGTTCGACCAGCTCTTCCGGGACATCAACGCGAACATCGATCTCACGGTGCGGGCCCAGGAACGCTTCGATACCGGCGCATTCGGCTCCCCAGGACCGGTGCCTGCGGACCTGCTCCCTGCGGTGCAGCAGGTGCCCGGGGTTGCCGCGGCCCAGGGATCGGCCGGCGGCATCCCAGCGGTGGTGATCGACCCGAGGGGCAAAGCCGTCCTTCCGACCGCCGGGCCGCCGCTGGGTGTGAGTTGGCCCACCGAACCACCGCTCTCGCAGGTCATCCTCACCGGCGGAGCTGCCCCGGCGGCCCGGGACGAGGTGGCGTTCGACGAGCGCCTCTTCGAGGCCTCCGGGTATCAGCTGGGGGACAGGGTGACGGTGCAGACCCCGAAGGGAAACGGCACCTACCGGCTCGTCGGCACCTTCAAGTTCGGCGAGGCCAATGCGCTCGCCGGCGCCTACCTGGTGGCGTTCACCCTGCCCGAGGCCCAGTCGGTGTTCAACCTGGAGGGTAAGTACCAGCAGATCGAGGTGCAGCTCGCGCCTGGCGCCGACAGTGCCGACGTGGAGCAGCGGATCGCGGCGACGCTCCCGCCCGGCTACGAGGTGGTGCGCACCGAACAGGTCGTGGAGGAGAGCCAGGCAGATCTGGGGTCGATCATCGACGTGTTCGGTTCCGTGCTGCTCGCTTTCGCGTTCATCACCCTCTTCGTCTCCGCGTTCTTGATCTTCAACACGTTCCTCATCGTGGTGGGGCAGCGGATCAGGGAGATGGCGCTGCTTCGGGCCGTGGGCGCGAGCAGCACCCAGGTGGCGGGCTCGGTGTTCGGTGAGGCCTTCGTCGTCGGTCTGCTGGCATCGGTGATCGGCGTCTTCGGCGGACTGGGTCTGGCGGTGGCGCTCAACCTCATCCTGGCCGCGGGTGGGTTCGGTACCGACGAGACCCAGCTGATCGTCTCGCCGAGCACGATCGTCGCGGCCTTCGCGGTCGGCATCGGCACCACGCTCGTGTCCTCGGTCTTGCCGGCAGTGTGGGCGACGCGCATCCCACCGGTCGCGGCGATGCGCGAAGGGTTCCGGCTCTCCCTGGGGTCGGTGCGGCTGCTCGGGACCATCGGCGGCATCCTGGTGGCCGCCGGTGCGGCGTCGATCGCGTGGGCGCTGCTCAGCTCACCGGACACGCTGCCGCTCTTCGCCGCCCTCGGAGCCGGTGCGCTGGTGGTCTTCATCGGCGTGGCCCTGCTCAGCGCGGCGTTCGCCAGCCCGGTGGCTCGGGTGCTGGGGCTGCCGTTCCGCCGCCTCTACAAGGTCACCGGCGAGCTGGCCCGCCAGAACGCGGCTCGCGAGCCGAGCCGGACCGCGTTCACGGCCGCGGCACTCATGATCGGGCTGGCGCTGGTGTCGATGTCGTTCGTGGTGGGCTTCTCGTTGCGGGACTCGTTCGTGTCGTCGCTGCGGGGGAGTGTCAACGCCGATTGGTACGTGCGGACGGACTCGTTCTTCGGGTTCTCCCCGGAGGTGGCACAGCGGCTGCGCGAGCGACCCGAGCTGACCGCGGTCAGCGCGCTCCAGCAGGGCCGCATGCAGGTCGGTGACTCGGTGAAGCAGTTCAGCACCATGGACTACTCGGTGCTGCCGGAGCTCATCGATCTCCACGTCGTGGCGGGAGCGATCACGGACGACCGGGGTCTGCTCATCAACGCTGATCCCGCTCGTGAGCTCGGCGTGTCGGCAGGTGACGTGCTGACGGTCGTCTTCCAGGAGACCGGTCCCGTGCAGCTCCCGGTGTTGGCGGTCTACGACGACTCGAGCATCGTCGGCAACTGGATGGTCGACTCGGCCACCTATCGCGACAACTTCACCGACCAGACGGATTTCATGGTGATCGCCAAGACCGCATCCGGTGTCAGCGAGGCGGAGGCCCGGGCGGCCATCGAAGCGGCCGTTGCCGACTACCCGCAGCTCAAGGTCGAGAACAGCGAGCAGTTCATCGGCAGCCAGGAGTCACAGGTGGACCAGCTCCTGGCGGTCATCACGGTGTTCCTGCTGCTGGCCGTGATCATCGCGGTGATCGGCATCGTCACCACCCTGGCGCTGTCGGTGTTCGAGCGCACCCGGGAGCTGGGCCTGCTGCGGGCGGTCGGCATGCTGCGCCCGCAGATCCGCCGGATGATCCGCCTGGAGGCGGTGATCGTGGCCGTGTTCGGGGCGTTGCTGGGCGTGCTGGTGGGGGTGATCTTCGGGGTGGTGCTGGCCGCGGCCATCCCCCAGAACATCATCAGCACCATCACCGTGCCCGTCGGCTGGCTGGTGGCGTTCGTGGTGGTGGCGGCGGCGTTCGGGGTGATCGCCGCGCTCTACCCCGCGGCCCGGGCCGGTCGCCTGAACGTCCTCGAGGCGATCGCCACGGAATAGCCGGGCAGAGTGACGGCGCCCCGACGCCCCGGGGTGCCGCCGCGCGGAGAGACCCTCAGGAGACCTTGCCTTCCTTGCCCTCGGTGAGGATGGTGAAGATCTTCTTCAGCTCGTCGTTGGGGCCCTCGGGGATGATGTAGCCCTCGGTGTCGCGGATCTCGTCCCAGTGGTCGCGAACATCCTCGACGGTGAGGTCCTTCTTGAAGTAGCCGGGGGTGAGCCCGATGAAGAACCGGGCCACGAGCCCCCCGGCGACCGAGTACACCTCGCCCGACACGTCGCATGCCTCGGAGGCCAGCCAGCACACCACCGGGGTGACCGTCGCGGGGTCGAGCATGTCGCCCACAGGGCCGAGCAGCTCTTCGGTCATGCGGGTCTTGGCCACCGGCGCGATGGCGTTGGCCTTGATGTTGTACTTGCGTCCTTCGTTGGCCAGCACCCGGGTGAACCCGACCAGCCCCATCTTCGCCGCGCCGTAGTTGGACTGCCCGAAGTTGCCGAGCAGGCCGGAGTTCGAGGACGTGTTGACCACCCGGCCGTAGCCCTTCTCGCGCATGACGACCCACGCGGGCTGGGTGACGTAGAAGGCGCCGAGGAGGTGGACCTGGATCACCGGCTCGAGCAGATCGGGGGTCATGTTGTGAAAGGTCTTGTCCCGCAGGATGCCGGCGTTGTTGATGACGATGTCGACGGTGCCGAACGCGTCGAGCGCAGCCTGCACGATGGCCTTGCCCCCTTCGGGGGTACCGACGCTGTCGTGGTTGGCGACGGCCTCGCCACCGAGGTCGTTGATCTCCGCCGCCACCTTCTCCGCTGGGCTGGCGTCGCCGCCCTCGCCGGAGACGGAGCCGCCGAGGTCGTTGACCACCACCCGGGCGCCCCGGCGCGCCAGCTCCAGCGCGTGCTCCCGGCCGAGACCACCCCCCGCCCCGGTGACGATCGCGACCTTGCCGTCGTAGCCGATGTCTGCCATGGCTTCGTCCATCCTCCCTGTGTGGTCCGTGGCAGCCTGCCCCTCTCCGTTCCGGCAGGTCAAACGCGTGCTGGGGCACGCGTTCGACAGGCCGGTTGGCTCAGGTGGGTGGCCCGCTTGTGGTGGGTCTGCCGCAAGTTCGGTTGACGGTGGTTGTGTGTGATCACGTTCCGTTGGCGTCCTGATCGGGGTCGCACGGTGATCATCGCTCGGCTTCGGCTTGCGGCAGCACGGGAGCGAGCGTATTGGCCGCTCTCGGCCTGGGCTGCGGTGTTCAGGCCGAGCGAGACTCGCGGTCGGTGTGGAGGTGGTCAGGCGTGCGGCAGGCGGCACGGGGACTCCCAGGCGATCGGGCCGCACGCTCTTGGCCGCGGCTGTGACCGCGAGAGGGAGAGAGAAGCCGGGAACGCCCGGGAAGCGCAGTGACCACAAATGTCCTGGTCATACCCTAGTTTCACCCCGTTCCCGCAGGTCAGAGCACTGGTGACGTGGGATTCACACGGCAGAGGCCACTGGTTCGAGTCCAGTATCGCCCACCCGCAGCCACGGGACGTCCCTGGGGCTACCCTCGAGGACATGGGAGGGACGCGGCAGGTCGATGGCCCCGGACGGGACGGCTGCTGTGCCGCCCCCGACCTGAGCGGACCGCCTGCCGAACCCGCCGAGCTCGACGACGAGCAACTGGCGGGCATGGCCAAGGCGCTCGGCCACCCGCTCCGGGTCCGGATCCTGAGGCTGCTCGTGGAACGCAGGGCCTGTGTCACCGGGGACCTCGTCGCCGAGCTGCCGGTCGCGCAGTCCACCGTGTCCGAGCACCTACGGATCCTGCGTGAAGCCGGCCTCGTCCAAGGCGAGATCGAGGGGCCCCGGACCGCCTACTGCGTCAGCCCCGCCGGTCTCGCGGCCTTCAAGCACGCTGTCGCCGGGCTGTGACGATCATCATCCGGAATGGGTTGCAGCGAGCTCACGCCACAGCTAGTGTTATCGGCAATCGACGATTGACGATAACACGATGGAGGTCTGGCGATGACGGTCATCGAGGTCTTCGACCCAGCGATGTGTTGCTCGACCGGCGTGTGCGGTCCCAGCCCCGACCCGGTGCTGGCGACCTTCACCGCCGACCTGGACTGGCTGGCCGCCCGGGGTGTGGAGGTTCGCCGGTTCAACCTCTCCCAGGAGCCGGGTGCGTTCGTGCAGCGACCGGCGGTCCAGCACCTGCTGACCCGCGACGGTGAGCAGGCCCTTCCCATCGTGGTCCTCGACGGGGAGGTGCGCTCGAGTGGTCGGTACCCGTCCCGCGGTGAGTTGGCCGGCTGGGCGGGCGTCGAGGCCGTGGAGGCGGTCGGTGTGTGGAGCGACGCCGTCGCCGAACTGGTCGCCGTCGGTGCCGCTGTCGGCGCGAACTGCGAGCCATGCTTCAAGTACCACTACGACAAGGCCCGCAAGTTCGGCGTGACCAACGAGGAGCTGGTCGCAGCGGTGCGCACGGCCCAGGCGGTGAAGGACACTCCTGCCCGGGCGATGCTGTCGTTGGCCGCCAGGCTGCTGCGGGTGGACGCCGCCGCCTTCGGCTCCCCGCTGGCTCCCGCCTCGGCGCCAGCCGACGAGCCCACCACGGAGACGCCCGACAACGGCGGGAGCTGCTGTGGGTCCGACGAGCCCGTGGCGATCGGTGCCACCCCTGGGACCGGCTCCGCCGGTGCGTCGGTCACCGTCCCGCCGGCAGGCGACGATGGTCCCGGCATCCCGGCGTCGGGTGAGCCGACGGGCTCGGGTTGCTGTGGCTGAGCGGACCATGAACCTCGACTCGCTCATTGGCGCCGCCGGTCGCTACGTGTTCTTCACCGGCAAGGGTGGCGTGGGCAAGACCTCCGTCTCCTCGGCGCTCGCCCTCGCCCTCGCCGACCGCGGCGCCCGGGTGCTGCTCGTGAGCACGGACCCCGCCTCCAACCTCGACGAGGTCCTCGCCACCCCATTGGGGTCCGGGCCCCGCCCGGTGAACGGGGTCGACCGGCTCTGGGCGATGAACGTCGATCCCGAGGCTGCCGCGGCCGCCTACCGGGAGCGGGTCGTCGGCCCCTACCGGGACCTGCTCCCGGCATCTGCCGTGGCGTCGATCGAAGAGCAGCTCTCCGGCGCGTGCACCGTCGAGATAGCGGCGTTCGACGAGTTCACCGCCCTGCTCACCGACGATGAGCTGACCGCCGGTTTCGACCACGTCGTGTTCGACACCGCCCCGACCGGCCACACCCTGCGCCTGTTGGCACTGCCTGCGGCCTGGACGGCCTTCATCGACGAGAACACCCTCGGCACCTCCTGCATCGGACCCCTGTCGGGGCTGTCGCAGCAGCAGGAGCGCTACGCCCGTGCGGTGGACACGTTGGCCGACGCGGCGACCACCACGCTCGTGCTGGTCGCTCGTCCCGACCGGATCTCGCTCGGCGAAGCGGCACGTGCCGCCCGCGAGCTGGCGGAACTGGGGATCGCCGACCAGCACCTCGTCGTCAACGGGGTGTTCGTCGCCGGTGACCCGGCCGACCCCGTGGCCGCCGGGCTCGAGCGAAGGGGCCGGGAGGCGCTCGAAGCGCTCCCGTCCGAGCTGCGGCCACTCCCCAGGCACGAGGTGCCACTCGTCGGGTGGAATCCCGTGGGAACCGCCGGGCTGCGTGCCCTCGTCGGCGGTGCCGCCCCCGTCGAGGTGGAGCCGGCCCCTGCCGTCACGGACCTCCGGCTGGTCGGGCTGGCCGACCTGGTGGCCGATCTCGACGCCGCCGGCCACGGCCTGGTGATGACCATGGGCAAAGGTGGGGTGGGCAAGACCACCTTGGCGGCGGCCATCGCCGTCGAGCTGGCCCGCCGTGGGCACCGGGTGGAGTTGTCCACGACCGATCCGGCCGCCCACCTCGACGCCACCGTCGGCTCGCACGCCGGGGTCGGTGACCTCGTGGTCCATCGCATCGATCCGGAGGTGGAGACCGAGGCCTACACGGCGGAGGTCCTGGCCACGACGGGCGCCGGCCTCGACGACCGGGCACGGGCGGTGCTCGAGGAGGATCTCCGCTCCCCGTGCACCGCCGAGATCGCGGTCTTTCGTGCCTTCGCCCGCACGGTCGGGTCGGCGACCGACCGCTTCGTGGTGCTCGACACCGCCCCGACGGGCCACACCATGCTGCTGCTCGACGCCGCGCGTGCCTACCACCGGGAGCTGGGTCGCCAGAGCGGTGCCGTGCCCTCGGAGGTGTCGGCACTGCTCGACCGGTTGCGGGACCCGACCTTCACCCACCTCTTCGTCGTCACGCTCCCCGAGCCCACCCCCGTGCACGAGGCCGCCGACCTCCAGCAGGACCTGCGTCGGGCCGGCATCGAACCGGAGGCCTGGATCGTGAACCGGAGCCTCACGGTGGCGGGTTCGACCGATCCGGTCCTGGTGCGACGGGCACGCGACGAGCGACGCTGGATCGCGGAGGTGCACGACACGCTCGCCCGGCGGGTCGCCGTCGTGCCGTGGGCGGCCGAGCCACCGGTCGGTCCGGAGGAGTTGGGGCGGCTGTTCGGGGCGGTGCACGCCGGTCGGTGAGCGGCCGTCGTCGGTGTGCCACCGTCGAATGAACCGGATCCGGCGCCGAACCTCGCCCCGCCGATGCCCCCGTGTAGTCGGCCGGGTGTGCCGTCGGTCCGGTCGGCCGGTGGGCCTCGGTTCGGCTCGACCCGCCCCATCGGGTGCAGGTCGAGCCTTGCGGTGCCGGCGATACTGGCATCTGTGTCCATCGACTAGGTCGATAGGGGACCTTCGGCCCTCCGGGTCGCTCCGCGCTCGGTGGGACACTCCGTTTCGTGAGTGCCTTCACCAACACGGCGACCGCGGACACGCCCGGAGTCGCGGTCAGCCTCCGTTCCCGGCGTGGCCGCGTCCGACCCGGTGCTGATGGCCCGTCGATGGACCGCCGGCAGTTCGTCGACCGGCTCGCTGCCATGGGGGCCACCGGGTTGGCGGCGGTGCTCGCCTCCGGCGGGGTCGGAGGTGCCGTGCTCGGCGCCACCCGCCCTGCCGCCGCCGAAGCCGTCACCACCGGCCAGAAGTACCGGTACGGGATGGTCATCGACACGCGGCGCTGTGTGGGCTGCAAAGCGTGCATGGCGGCCTGCAAGACCGAGAACGTGACCCCGCCGGGCGTGTCCTACACGGTCGTGGTCGAAGAGCACAACGAACAGGCCTTCGACCGCCCCCTGTTCATGACCAAGCCGTGCTTCCACTGCTCGAACCCGCCGTGCACGAAGGTGTGTCCGGTCTCGGCCACGTTCAAGCGGGAGCAGGACGGCATTGTGGTGGTCGACTACGACCGCTGCATCGGCTGCCGGTACTGCATCACGGCCTGCCCCTACGGGGCCCGGTACTTCGACTTCGGGGAGCACTACCCGGCCACCGAGCCCGGCCAGGCCCTGGCGGAGCTCCCGTCGCCCGAGTACGGCCAGTACCGGGTACGCCGGGAGGGCGCCTCGCCGGTGGGCAACGTCCGCAAGTGCACCTTCTGCATGCATCTGCAGGACGCCGAGGGCCGGTACTCGAAGGAGGAGGGGCGTTGGCCGGCGTGCGCCAAGACCTGCACCGGCCACGCCATCCACTTCGGTGACCTGAACGATCCCGACAGCGAGGTCTCGATCCTGTTGCGCGAACGGCAGGCGGTTCGCCTGAAGGAAGAGCTCGGGACCGAGCCCAACGTCTTCTACCTGTTGTGAGCGAGGTGGCGTCGTGAGCGAGGTGACCGTGGAGCGCTGGTTGAAGCGCGCGTTCTGGGCGGCGGGGATCGTGTTCGTCGCGATCGGTGTCGTCGGGTGGTACGACCGGCTGCGCTTCGGCCACCTCGACGCGGCCTACGGCAGCATCGTCCCCTGGGGTCTGTGGGTGGCTGCCTACATCTTCTTCATCGGGTTGTCGGCGGGGTCGTTCCTGATCTCGTCGCTCGTGTACGTGTTCGGCGTGAAGCGCTTCGAACCGATCGGGCGCATCGCCCTGTTCCAGGCCCTCATCACCCTCACCTTGGCGCTGCTGGCGATCTGGGTGGATCTCGGGCACATGGGTCGGGCGTTCAACGTGTACCGCTACCCGAACTTCTCTTCCCCGATGGCGTGGATGATCTGGCTCTACAGCGCCTACTTCGCGCTGTTGGCGACGGAGCTGTGGTTCCTGCTGCGGCGGGACCTCGCCGCCGGCGCGCAGGGTTCCGGTGGTCGGGCCCGCCTGTACCGGGTGCTCGCCCTCGGCACGAAGGACACCTCGTTCGAGGCGGCCGAGAAGGATCGGAAGGTCGTGAAGGTGCTGGCCACGATCGGCATCCCGATCGCCATCATGTTCCACGGCGGTGTCGGCGCCCTGTTCGGCGTTGTATCGGCCCGTCCGGGTTGGAACAGCGGCCTGTTCCCCATCCTGTTCCTGCTCTCCGCCCTGGTCAGCGGTGGTGCACTGCTCATGCTGGTGGCGGCGATCTTCCAGGGCGGGTACCGGCGCAACGGCGACACGATCGTGGCTCTGGGTCGACTCGTGGCCGGGCTGCTCGTGCTCGACGTGATCTTCCAGATCTCGGAGTACCTCATCGCCTCGTACGGGGAGGTGCCGGGCCACGTGGAGGGGCTGAAGCTCATGTTCTCCGGCCCCTACTGGTGGGTGTTCTGGGGATGGCAGCTCGCCCTCGGCACGATCATCCCGCTCGTCATCCTGTTCTCACGCCGCGGACGCCAGCCGCTTTGGGCCGCCGCGGCGGGAGGGCTGATCGCTCTCGGGTTCATCGGGGTGCGGCTCAACATCGTCATCCCCGCGCTCGCCACCGAGGAGATCGAGGGGCTGACGACCGCGATCGTCAGCTCACGGATCAGCACCGACTACTTCCCCAGCCTCATGGAGTGGCTGGTCGTGGTGGGCATCGCCGGCCTCGGGCTGCTGCTGTTCGGGCTGGGCGAGTCCCTCCTTCCCGTCGACCGTGCCGCCGAGCAGGCCGGTCCCGCCGACACCGCGGAGGTCGACCATGTACGTGTTTGACAGGGCCGTCGGCCGTCGTGCGTTCATCCGTGGTGGTGGCGCCACCGTCGCCGGGGCGGTCGCAGGCGTCGGGCTGACCGGCTGCGCCGGCGACGCCACCGAGCACGCCCTCCCCGTCGACGAGGAGGGCCGGGCTGTCTGGGGGCGCGAATCCGGTGAGTGGATCCCGAGCTGCTGCAACATGTGCGGCGGGCAGTGCGGGATCATGGTCCATGTCGTCGACGGCACGGTCACGAAGATCGAGCCGAACAACTGGAACCCGAACAACTACACCAACATCTCGACGGACTTCTTCGACGGCTACAGCGAGACCTACGGCGTCGCCGAGGGGTCGGTGATCTGCCCCAAAGGCAACGCCGGCATCGCCCAGCTGTACGACCCGGACCGCGTCTCGAAGCCGTTGAAGCGCACCAACCCCGACAAGTCGCTCGATGCCGACCCGGCCTGGGAGGAGATCTCCTGGGACCAGGCGCTCGACGAGATCGCCGGGCGTCTCCGCGCCCTGCGTGACGCCGGAGAGGCCCACAAGCTGCTGTGGATCAGCGAGGACCACTCGTTCGTCCACATCCAGCAGGACTTCACCGAGCTGTACGGCACCCCCAACTACTCCAACCACTCGAACCTGTGCGACGTGGCGCGCAAAGCGTCGTGCAAGTCCGTCATGGGTGACGAACGGCCGTTGGCGGACACGATCCAGTCGCGGTACGTGATGCTGTTCGGCTGGAACCCGACGTCGGCGATCAAGTGGGTGCACCTGCCCCGGATCATCACCCGGGCCGTCGAGAACGGCGCCCGGCTCGTCGTGGTCGACCCCTACCTGTCTGACACCGCCGCGAAGGCCCACGAGTGGGTCTCGCTGCGCCCCGGCACTGACGGCGCGCTGGCGCTCGCCATGGCCCACGTCATCATCCGGGACGAGCTGTACGACCGGGAGTTCATCGAGAACTGGACGGTCGGGTTCGACGAGTTCCGGGCTCACGTGGCCGACAAGACCCCCGAGTGGGCCGAGGAGATCACCTCCGTGCGGGCCGCCACGATCGAGCGGTTGGCCACCGAGCTCGCGACCACCAAGCCAGCGCTGGTCGACTTCTGGAGTGGGCCCGGCCAGCACTCCAACGGGGTGCAGGGCGGGCGGGCGATCGCCCACCTCAACACGCTGATCGGCTCCTGGGACCGGCCCGGGGGGATGATCATCCCGTCCCGCAAGGGCAACAAGCACGTGCACATCGACCCGGACCCCGCGGTCGAGGCGACCCTCGAGCAGCCACGGTTCGACCAACTCGACACCTACCCGCTCGGCCACAAGTCCGGGGTCTACGCCCGCATGTTCGAGAACCTGCTCGAGGGCAAGGGTCCCTACGACGCCAAGGCCATGGTGTGCATCTTCCAGAACCCGGTGATGGCCGTGCCGGGCGCGGATCGGGTCGCCGAGGCGCTCGCCAAGCTCGAGCTGTTCGTGGTCGTGGACACCATGCTCAGCGAGACGGCGATGCTCGCCGACTACGTGCTGCCCGGCAGCACCTACCTCGAGCGCTACGACTTGAACACCCACTGGGTCACCTGGACCGCGATCGGTCTGCGCCAGCCGGTGCTCAAGCCGATCTTCGGTCAGCCGACCGAGTACGAGATCGTCACCGAGCTCGGCCGCCGGCTCGACCTGCGGGACGCGGACGGCAAGCCGTTCTTCCGGATCGGGCCCGTGTCGGGCACCGAGATCGACGACACGACGGCCTGGTACGAGGAGTACCTGTCGGCCGAGCTGCAGGCCGGCCCGGGCATCACCCTCGAGGAGCTGAAGGCCATGCCCGGTGCGGTGTATGTGAGCACCAAGGGCACCGAGTACGCCAAGTACGACACCGTGTTGGCTCCGGACAAGCTCGCGACCGCGTACTTCGACGGTGACCCCACCGCCGAGGGCACCGCGATCTGGGACAAGCCCAAGGACGAGGGTGGCACGCTCATCGGTCACATCATCGGTGGCCAGCCCCGGCGGGGGTTCTTCACCGAGAGCGGCAAGGTGGAGTTCGTCTCGACCTCGCTGGCCGGCAAGAAGGACGCGGCCGGCAACGAGGTCGACCCGCTCCCGGTGTACACCCCCCGGGACTGGCAGCCCGACCGGCAGTACCCGCTCTACCTCATCAACTGGAAGGAGGCGTCCCACACGCACTCCCGCACCCAGAACAACGCCATCCTGCTCGAGTTGAAGGCCGACAACCCGCTCGTCGTGCACCCCGACACCGCGGAGCGCTTCGGCGTGAGAGACGGGGAGCAGGCCTGGGTGACGTCCCCCTACGGGAGGGTCCAGGCACGCGTGCAGGTCAGCCGGCGGATCCACCCCGAGGTGGTCGGCCTCCAGCACGGCTTCGGGCACCGGGCCCTGGGGCGGCTCGCCCGTGGGCGCGGGACCGCCGACGGGGTGCTCCGCCCCGTCAAGGCGGATCCGCTGTCGGGCATGGCGTTGCACAAGGAGGCCTGCGTCACCATCAGTCCTGTCCGCTGAACCGTTCAGCCCGTCTGCCGCCCCGGCGGTGCCTTGGTGTCCGAGGCGTCGCCGGGGCGGCGGCGTGTCCGGCCAGTTCGCCACCACGACCGTTACCTGCCGTTCACCCACAATTCAGCCAGGCCTCACCAGGTGGTCCGTCGGGATACACCTCCGGTTCTTAGCGTCCCGTCGTCCATGACTTCACAGCCAAGGAGATGACGGTGCGAACGATTCGGTACGTAGGGCTGGCCCTTGCGCTCACAACGAGCGTGAGCCTGGCTGCCTGCTCGGACAGCGATACGTCCGGTGATGGCGGTTCGACTGCCACGACGGCGGCCCAGTCGGGCGGTTCCGGTTCCGATCAGAAGCTCTCGGGCTCGATCCGCATCGACGGTTCGAGCACCGTCACCCCCCTGATCTCGCTGGCCGCCGAGGACTTCCAGGCCGAGAACCCGGGCGTCCAGGTGACGGTGGGCACCTCGGGCACCGGTGGTGGCTTCGAGAAGTTCTGCAACGGTGAGACGGACTTCTCGATGGCATCCCGCCCGATCAAGGACTCCGAGAAGCAGGCTTGCGCGGCGAAGGGCATCGAGCCGCTCGAGCTCATCGTTGCCAACGACGGTCTCTCGGTGGTCGTGAACCCGGCGAACGACTGGGCCGAGTGCCTCACGGTGGAGCAACTCAACGAGATCTGGAAGCCTGGGAGCACGATCAAAAACTGGAACCAGATCGACCCGTCGTTCCCTGACGAGCCGCTGACCCTGTACGGCGCAGGCTCGGACTCGGGGACCTTCGACTACTTCACCGCCGCCATCAACGGTGAGGAGGGAGCGACCCGCACGGACTACAACCCGAGCGAGGACGACAACGTGACGGTCACCGGGGTCGCCGGTTCGAAAGGGGCGATGGGCTACTTCGGTCTCTCCTACCTCCTCGAGAACAAGGGCAAGGTGAAGGGCCTCGCCATCGATGGGGGTGACGGGTGCGTCGAGCCGACCACGGAGACCGTGCAGTCCGGCGAGTACAAGCCGCTTGGCCGGCCGCTGTTCATCTACACCAAGGCCGATGCCGCCAAGCGCCCCGAGGTGAAGGCTTTCGCCAAGTTCTACTTCGACAACCAGGAGATGATCACCGAAGAAGCGCTGTTCGTGCCGCTCACCGAGGAGCAGGTTTCGAAGGCACGAGAAGAGCTCGCGGCCATCGAGTCGAAGTGAGTGCGGCAACGTCGACATCGGTGCCCAGCCCGCTCGAGTTGGCGGAGGGGAGCCTGCTCCCCTCCGCCGGCCTGCGGCGGCGTCTTCTGATCGAGCGTCTGGTCCGTGCGTCGCTGGCCGTCGTGGCGCTGCTGTCGGTGGGCATCACCGTGGCGATCGTGCTGTCGCTGCTACGACCGGCGATCGAGTTCTTCGCCGAGATCCCACTGTCGGAGTTCTTCGGTGGGACCACCTGGGCACCGCTGTTCGTGCCGCCACAGTTCGGGGTGTGGCCTCTGGTCACCGGCACACTGCTGATCATGGTGATCGCGGTCGCCGTGGCCGTCCCGTTCGGGCTCGGTGTGGCGTTCTACCTCAACGAGTACGCCTCCAGCCGCGTTCGGCGGATCCTCAAGCCGGTGCTCGAGATCCTCGCGGGCATCCCGACGGTCGTGTTCGGCTTCTTCGCCCTCTACTTCGTCAACCCCGAGATCGTGCAGCGCTTCTGGCCGTTCGGTCAGGTGGGCACCTTCTCGGCTCTCGCCGCCGGTCTGATGGTGGGGGTCATGATCCTGCCGACGATGGCGTCGTTGTCCGAGGACGCGTTCTCGGCGGTCCCGGGCGCGCTGCGGGACGGCTCGCTCGCGCTGGGGGCCACCAGGCGTGAGACCTGCACCAAGGTCATCCTTCCGGCGGCGGCGTCCGGTGTGATGGCCGCCACGGTTCTCGCCTTCTCCCGTGCGATCGGAGAGACCACGATCGTGCTGCTGGCCGCCGGCTCCAACCCCCAGTTCACGCTCGATCCGGGGCAGGGGGTCCAGACCATGGCATCGTTCATCGGCTTCGCCGGCATCGGCGACCAGCCGACCGGCTCGACCGGTTACAAGACGATCTTCGCCGTCGGCACGCTGCTGTTCCTGATCACCTTCGTGCTCAACATGATCAGCGTCCGAGTGGTCAAGCGGTACCGGGAGGTGTACGAGTGACCTCCGCTCACTCCGCGAACGCCGCTGCCGGGGACGCGGTCTCGCTGGCCGACGCCACCTCGACCCGCCGACGTGGCATCGACGTCGTGTTCCGTGTGGCGCTGGCGTTCAGCGTCGGCGTCGCGCTGATCACGCTCGGGGCCCTCTTGATCGACGTCTTCCTTCAGGGACGGCCACGCCTGAACACCGAGCTGCTCACCAACATGCCGTCGAACCGGCCGGCCAAGGCGGGGATCCAGTCGGCCATCTTCGGCTCACTGTGGTGTGTCGGTATCACGGCGTTGGTGTCGCTACCGATCGGGGTGGGTACTGCGGTCTACCTGGAGCACTACGCCCGACGCGATCGATGGTACGTGCGGTTGACCGAGCTCAACATCCAGAACCTCGCCGGAGTGCCTTCGGTGGTGTTCGGAATCCTCGGGCTCGCCTTCATCGCCCGGGAGCCGTTGTCGTGGGGGTTCACCGTCGGAACCGGAGCGATGGTGCTCACCATCCTCGTGCTCCCCACGGTGATCATCGCCTCCCGTGAGGCGATCCGCGCCGTCCCGCCGTCTTTGGTGGACGGGGCGTTGGCGCTCGGTGCCACTCGGTGGCAGGCCATCTGGCGTCAGGTGCTGCCCAGCGCTCTGCCGGGGATCGCGACCGGCAGCATCCTTTCCGTGTCGAGGGCGCTGGGGGAGTCGGCACCGCTGCTCCTGCTTGGCGCGCTCACGTTCGTGACCTTCAACCCGACGGGTCTCGACAGCGGCTACACCGTGCTGCCGCTGCTGATCTTCAAGTACGCGTCGGACGCGAAGGCGGAGTTGCACGTGGTGGCGGCCGCCGCCATCGTCGTGCTGCTCGCCATGCTCCTGCTGCTCAACTCGACAGCCATCGTGCTTCGGAACCACTTCGAGAAGCGTCGTTCCTAGTAAGGCCCCCGACTCCGAGGATCAGGCAATGCCCCAGAAGTCATCGCTCGTCCAGGTCTCGGCCCCCACCGCCGAGACCGCTACCACCGGAGTCGAGCCGTCCGACACCGAGGTCTTCGTCGTGAAGGACCTCTCCGTCTTCTACGGGGGCTTCCGGGCGGTCCGCGACGCGTCCATGACCATCTACCAGGGTGAGATCACGGCGCTCATCGGCCCGTCCGGCTGCGGAAAGTCGACGCTGCTGCGCTGCTTCAACCGCATGAACGACCTGATCGAGGGCGCTCGGGTCGAGGGGCAGATCCTCTACCACGGCATCGACCTCTACGGGAAGGACGCCCATCCCGGCGAGGTCCGCCGTCGGATCGGGATGGTGTTCCAGAAGCCGAACCCGTTCCCGAAGAGCATCTACGACAACGTTGCCTTCGGACCCCGGGTCAACAACCGGATCCGCAAGACCGACCTCGACGACCTGGTCGAGCAGAGCCTGCGTCGAGCGGCGTTGTGGGACGAGGTGAAGGACCGCCTGAAGACCTCCGCCCTCGGCCTGTCCGGTGGGCAACAGCAGCGCCTCTGCATCGCCCGTGCGATCGCCGTGGACCCGGACGTGCTGCTGATGGACGAGCCCTGTTCGGCGCTCGACCCGATCGCCACGAGTCGGATCGAGGATCTCATGCACGAGATCAAAGCCGACTACACGATCGTGATCGTCACCCACAACATGCAGCAGGCCGCCCGGGTGAGTGACCGCACAGCGTTCTTCACCACGGAGGTGTCCGAGACCAGCGACCGGCGCACCGGGGTCCTCGTGGAGTACGACCGGACCGAGGTCATCTTCTCCAACCCCGCCGACGAGCGCACCGAGCTCTACGTCACCGGGCGTTTCGGCTGAGCTCGGTCCGCTCGGTCCCCGGCTGCGGCCACAGCCGCTCCCGCAGCCCCGAGGCGCGCCGGATCGGCCGGGCGACGGCGGACCGCACCGCGGCCTCGGTACCGACCACGGTGACTCGCTCGCGTGCCCGGGTCACGGCGGTGCAGAGCAGTTCCCGGGAGAGGATCGGTGAGCCGGCCGAGGTGAGGGAGACGAC
Organism: Rhabdothermincola sediminis; assembly: GCF_014805525.1. Classification (NCBI taxonomy): domain Bacteria; kingdom Bacillati; phylum Actinomycetota; class Acidimicrobiia; order Acidimicrobiales; family Iamiaceae; genus Rhabdothermincola; species Rhabdothermincola sediminis. The sequence continues at coordinate 113,707 of NZ_JACFSZ010000009.1, forward strand.
GGGGGTCTGCCGCGAGTTCGGTTGGCGGTGGTTGTGTGTGATCATGCTGCGTTGGCGTCCTGGTCGGGGTCGAAGGTGAGGTTGTACTCGACCGGGGTGAGGCTGCCCAGGGCGCGTTGGCGGCGGCAGTGGTTGTAGGTGTGTTCGATCCAGTGGACGACCTCGTTGTGGAGCTCGTCGCGAGTGTCCCACTGCTTGCGGTTGAGGACGTTGTTCTGCAGCAGCGAGAAGAACGACTCCATGGCCGCGTTGTCGCTCGCCGAGGCGACTCGGCCCATCGAGCCTTTGAGCGCGGCGGCTTTGAGGCCGGCCCGGAACAACCTCGAGCGGAACTGGCTGGCCTGATCCGGGTGGACGATGACCACACCGGCGGGCGATAGTGGCCGTGGCGCGGCGGCCAGCTTCGCGGTCATGTGGGGCCCGAGTGCGTAGCCCACGATCCGGTTCGAGAACACGTCCTTGATGACGCAGGCGTAGAGCTTGCCCTCGCCGGTGGGGTGCTCGGTGATGTCGGTGAGCCAGATGGCATCGGGCCGCGGCGCGGTGAGGTTCCGTCGGACCAGATCGTCGTGCACGGCGGGCTCCGACTGCTTCCCGGTGCCTTTTGCGGCCCTTGCGGACCGTCGTGGAGAACACCCTGTTTTACGAGCACAACCACCACACGCGGCGCTCACTGACGGTGTGGTCCCTTCGCCGGCAAGGTCACCGACCAGCGGGTGCATCATCTTGGGATGGCGTCCTTCGCGAAGTGCGCCGTCGCTCGCCGCAGGATCTCCACCTCTTGCTCCAGGCGGCGCTTGTCCCGACGCAACCGGACGATCTCGGTCTGCTCCGCGGAGGTCAACCCGTCCAGGACGCCGTCGTCGATCTCGGCCGGGCGCTTCCAGAGGCGCACCGACTCGAACGAGATACCGAAATCCGCAGCCACCTCGGCGAGCGTCATGTCACCCCGGCGCGCCACCCGGGCCACATCAGCCTTGAACTCGGGGGGGGGGGGGTACTTCTTGGGCATGGCATCCATCCGCTCCGGTGGGGGAACCCCACACATAACCCACACATAAGATGTCAACCAGACCCGCGGCAGACCCGCGTGCTGGGGCACGCCTTTGACAGGCCGGTTGGGCGGGTTGGGTGGATCAGGGTAGGTCAGTCGATGCTGACGCCGAGCTGCTCCGCGGCGTAGCGCTTGAGGCGCTTGTAGTCCACCTTGCCGTTGGGGGCTCGGCCGACGGTGTCGATGGCCACGACCCGCTTCGGGGCCTTGAAGGAGGCCAGGTGCTGCTTCACCCACCCGATCAGCTCCTCCTGGTCGAGGCTGGCACCCTCCCGGAGCTGCACCACGGCGTTGACGGTCTCGCCGAACTTGTCGTCGGGCAGGCCGACGGCAACCGCGTCGAGCACGCTGGGATGGCGCTTGAGGATCTCCTCGACCTCCTCGGGGAAGACCTTCTCGCCGCCGGTGTTGATGCACACCGAGCCCCGGCCGAGGAGCGTCAAGGTGCCGTCCGCCTCGACCTGCGCGTAGTCGCCCGGCATCGAGTACGTCTCGCCGTCGATGGTCACGAAGGTGGCCGCGGACTTCTCCGGGTCCTTGTAGTACCCGATGGGGGTGTAGCCACGGACCGCCACCCGGCCGATCTCACCCGAGCCGGGCTCGACGTCGCGCCCGTCGTCGGTGATCACCCGGGCGTTCTCGCCCAGGACGAACTTCGCGGTCTTGGACTCGTTGCCGGCGGTGGAGACGGACTGCCCGAGACCGATGGCCTCGGAGGAGGAGAACGCGTCGATCAGCATCATCGTCGGGTTGTGCTTGAGGAGCCCCTGCTTGACGGGCTCGCTCCACATCACCCCCGACGAGGTGATGAGGAACAGGCTGGAGAGATCCCATCGACCCGGGTTGGCGTCGAGCTCGGCCAGGATGGGCTTGGCGAACGCGTCGCCCACGATCGTGAGACCCTGGATCTTCTTGGCCTGGATGGTGTCGAGGATCTCGACCACGTCGAGGTGTCGATTGGTCAGCGTCGTCACCGATCCGGCGTTCGACAGGGCGATGAAGGCCGTGAACTGGCCGGTCCCGTGCATGAGCGGGCACGCCGGGATCATCTGCAGGCCCGGTCCCTGGATCGATTCAGCCAGCTTTGCGTAGTCGGGCGTGGGCTCGGCGAACACCGCATTCGTGGTGGGGAGCACGGCGTGGATGAGGTCGTCCTGGCGCCACATCACCCCCTTCGGCATGCCGGTGGTGCCACCGGTGTACATCATGAGGATCTGGTGCCCGTCGCGACCCCAGGGGGCCACGACCCGCTCGCCGGTCCCTGCGCCAGCGGCATCCTCGTAGGGTGTCGCCCACTCGGGGCAGGCGCCGTCGCCGTCGTCGACCCACAGCCAGGTGCGCACCTTCGGCACCCGGTGGCGGATGGCCTCGATCCGCTCGGTGAAGGTGCCGTGGAAGACGACCGCCACCGCGTCGGCGTTGTCCCAGAGGTAGACGAGCTCCTCCTCGGCGTATCGGTAGTTGGTGTTGACCGGCACCAGTCCGGCCTTGAACACCCCGAACATCGACTCGAGGTACTCGGGACAGTTGTAGAGGTACTGGGCGACCTTGTCCTGCTCCCCGGCGCCCGCGTCGAGCAGGGTGCGGGCGATGCCGTCAGCTCGCCGATTGAACGCCGACCAGGTGATCTCCCGCTCGCCGTGCCGCAGCGCGACGGCGTCGGGCAGCTTGGTCGCGCAGACCTCCCAGATCTCGGCGAAGTTCCAGCCCGGCATCGGTTCCCCCCTGTGTCTCGGCGGCTGTCGACCGGGGGAGTGTAGGAGGGGCACTCCCGGAGGTCGGCATCGCTGACGGCCTGTCAGGGCGCTGGTCCACCGAATCGTGCCGGGAGCGGGGCCGTCGCTAACCTCGCCGCCGTGGATTTCGAGCTCCCACCCGACGACGACCCTCGCCGGGTCGCGGTGCGCGAGTGGCTGGCTGCCCACCCCGACCCGACCGACCGGCAGCTCGCCGAGTCCGGGTACGTGGCCCCGCACTGGCCCAAGCCCTACGGCCTCGACGCGGACCCGATCCACCAGCTCATCATCGACGACGAGCTCAAGCGCGCGGGGGTGCGGCGCCCGTCGAACCAGATCGGCATCGGGTGGGCCGGTCCCACCCTGCTGCACGCAGGCACCCAGGCCCAGAAGGACCGCTACCTTCTGCCGCTGCTCGCCGCCGAGGAGATCTGGTGCCAGCTCTTCAGCGAGCCCGACGCAGGGAGCGATCTGGCGAACCTGTCCACCCGGGCTGAACGCGACGGCGACGTGTACGTGGTCAACGGGCAGAAGATCTGGACCTCGTTCGGTCACATCGCCCAGTTCGGCATCCTGATCGCCCGCACGAACCCGGATGCGCCGAAGCACAGGGGCATCTCGTATTTCATCTGCCCGATGGACCTACCCGGCATCGAGGTCCGGCCGATCGTGGAGATGACCGGCGCCCACACGTTCAACGAGGTGTTCTTCACCGACGTGCGCATCCCTGTCGAGAACCTGGTCGGCGAGGAGAACGAGGGCTGGAGCCTGGCGAAGGTCACGCTGGGCAACGAACGGGTCTCGCTCTCCGGCGGCGGGGCGCTCTGGGGTCTGGGTCCCACGGTCGCCGACCTGCTCGAGCTGATCCGCTCCGGGGGTGGGCTCACCGATCCCGTCCTGCGGCAGCGGGCCGCGATGGTGCACGTCGAGTCGGAGATCCTGCGTCTCATCCGTCTGCGTACGGTCACCGCGGCCATCAAGGGCGAGCCGCCGGGGCCGGAGGCGAGCGTGCGCAAGGTGCTCGCCGATGAGCACGGTCAGCACGTCATGGCCCTGGCCAAGGATCTCTGCGGAGCCGAGGGCATGCTGTCGGAGGGGGACGCGCTGGGTGGGCAGGCCGGCTTCTGGCATTACGGCTTCCTGTTCAGCCAGGCGCTGACGATCGGCGGCGGCACCGGGGACGTGCAGCGCAACATCATCGCCGAGCGGGTGCTCGGCCTCCCGCACGATGTCGACGTCGAGGCCGGGATGACCTGGGCCGAGGCCCGGGCTGCGGCCGGCGGGGCGCGCTGAGGGCGAATGCGAGGAGAGGAGCGATCGTCACCATGGCCACGGTCACCAAGGACCAGGTGTTCAAGCGGCACCAGAAGGTGGTCGCCGCCGTCGACCTTCCGCACGTGCCGGCCGGGACGCCCGGGCGCGTCCTGTACGTCGCCGGCGTCACCTGGATCCGGTATCACGTGTTGTTCGACAACGGGCAGGTCGTCAGCTCGCTCGATGCCACGCAGCTCATGAGCAGCGAGGACTGGGAGCGCAAGCAGTACGAGGGGCGGATCGCCGCCCGCAAGGGGTCCAGCCGGAGCGCGGTCGCGGCCTGACCGCGCCCGTCACCTTTCGCACCGTTCACGACTGGGGGAACGATCGATGAAGATCGGTATGCAGCTCGACTACTCGGGCGGCTTCAAGGCATCGGCCGCGCGGGTCGCCGAATACGAGCGGGCAGGTCTGGACATCGCTTGGGTGGCGGAGGCCTATGGCTTCGACGGGGTGAGCTTCATGGGCTACCTCGCACACGCCACCGAGCGGGTGCAGATCGCCTCGGGCATCCTGCCCATCTACACCCGCACGCCGACGCTGCTGGCGATGACAGCGGCGGGAGTGGATGCCATGTCGGACGGGCGCTGCATCCTCGGGCTGGGTGCGTCCGGTCCCCAGGTGATCGAAGGCTGGCACGGCGTTCCTTACGACGCCCCGCTCGGCCGCACCCGGGAGATCATCGACATCTGCCGGCTGGTGTGGAAGCGAGAGGAGCGGGTCACCTACGAGGGTCGCTACTACCGGCTCCCGCTACCGGAAGGTCAGGGAACCGGGCTCGGCAAGCCGCTCAAGATCATCGCTCATCCCGTCCGCCCGGCGATCCCGATCTACGTGGCGTCGCTCGGCCCCAAGAACGTTGCCATGACCGCGGAGGTGGCCGACGGCTGGCTGCCGATCTTCTACATCCCCGAGAAGGCCGGTGAGGTCTGGGGTGACGACCTGGAGGCCGGCTTCGCCAAGCGCTCGCCCGAGCTTGGCCCCCTGGAGATCGCCGCCGGCGGCATGGTGGCGATCACCGACGAGCCGGAGCCCATCCTCGACATGGGACGGGGTCTGGCCGCGCTCTACATCGGTGGGATGGGTGCCCGGGATCGCAACTTCTACAACCAGCTCGCCTGCCGGTACGGCTACGAGGCCGAGGCGAAGGAGATCCAGGATCTCTACCTCGACGGCAAGAAAGCCGAGGCGGCGGCGAAGGTCCCGAGGGAGTTCCTCGAGCTGTCGAACCTGGTCGGGCCCGAGGGGTGGGTGCGTGAGCGCCTCGAGGCCTACCGGGAGGCCGGCGTGACGAGTCTGAACATCGTGCCGATCGACCCGAATCCCACGGCGCTCATCGAGAAGCTCAAGACCTGGACCACCTGAACCCCCCACCCCCCGAAGTGTTCATCGGTGCGTGGTCTGGGGCCGCGTGGGGCTGAACAGTTCGGCATGGGGGATCAGCGGAGGGCAGCGACGCGCTCGATGACCGCTTCGGCCTCGTCCACGATCTGGCGGACCAGCTCGCCGGCGGGCACCAGACCGGTGATCGCCCCGACACCCTGGCCGGCCGGGAAGAACTCGCGGTCGGGGTCGACGGCAGCAGGGTCGGCCTCGTCGCCTTCGCCCAGGTGGTTCGCACCGTCCTGCCAGGAGCGGATGAACTGCGCGGGGAAGGGCTGCAGCTCGTCGGGGTGTTCCTCCCAGTAACGGGTGTAGGTGTTCGCCACCACTCGGCAGGTCTTGCCCGTGTACGCGCGCGACACGGTGGTGCCGTCCTCGAGGGTTCGCAGCAGGGTCTCCTTGTAGCCGGGCGTGGCCCGGGCCTCCGGGGTGGCGATGAACCGGGTCCCGATCCACACCCCGTCCGCACCGAGCGACAACGCGGCGGCGAGGCCCCGACCGTCGAAGATCCCCCCGGCGGCCACCACCGGCACCCGGTCACCCACCGCGTCGACGATCTGGGGTACGAGAGCCATGGTGGCGACCTGACCGGTGTGGCCGCCGGCCTCGGTGCCCTGGGCGACGACGAGGTCGCAGCCGGCTTCGACCGCAGCCACGGCATGGCGCACCTTGCCGCACATGTTCACCACCAGCACGTTGTGGTCATGGCACAGCTCGATGGCGTCTCTGGGGACGCCGAGGCCGGCGACGAACACCCGCGCCCCGTGATCGATGATGGCCTGCACTTGGGCCACCAGATCGCCGGGTGAGGCGGTGAGCAGGTCGACCCCGAAGGGCTTGTCGGTCAAGGCCTTCGTGGCTTCGATCTCGGCCACCATCCGGTCGAAGCCCATCGCCGAAGCGCCGAGGCATCCGAATCCGCCGGCGTTGGAGACCGCGGCGACCAGCTCGTGGTAGCTCACCCCACCCATGCCGGCGAGCATCACCGGGTGCTCGATCTCGAGGACGTCGGTCAACCGTGTGCGCATCCGCAGATCGCAGCACAAACTTGACCGATCGGTCAAGTTTTGTGCGGGCCACACCGAGCCCCTGAGAGCGCAGACGGTGGGCCCGCGCAGACGATGCGGTCGCTCAGACGATGCGATACGTCTGCAGCGCGTGGGCCACCACCACCCCTCCGGCGTCGGTGGCGGTGATCTCGGTGAAGATCAGCTCCTTCCCCCGCTTCACGGTGCGGGCGGTGCACACCAGATCCGACTGCTTGCACGCACCCACGTACTGCACCGTCATCGACACGGTCGATGCCCGGGTGCCTTTGTCGAAGTCGTGGTTCGACCAGGCCGCAGCGGCTCCGGCGGTGTCGATGGCCGAAGCGACCACACCCCCGTGGTAGTAGGTGCCGTCGTTGGTCAGCTCGGGCCGGAACGGCAGCCGGACCACCACCTCGTCGGGCTCGTAGCGGTCGAACACGAGCCCCAGCCAGCCGATGAACGGGGTGGCCGGGAAGATCTCGGGGATCGCCCGCCGCCGCCGTTCCTGTTCCTCGTCGCTCAACTTCGCTCGCTCACTCACAGGCGGCAGGCTACGCCCCGCCGCTGAAGGCGCCGGGGCCCCGGAAGATGCCCGCTCGCCAGCGGAAGGGCGTGACCACGATCGCCCGGGGGTAGTCCTCGAAGAGCCAACGGGCGAAGTTGCGGCGGGTCCATGGGGTCGCGCCCGCCAGCCGGATGGCAGCCCGCGCACCCTTGCGGTGCTGCAGCGCGCGGACCAGCAGCGCCGACAGGGCGTGGTCGGTGACCAGCTCCCGGCGAACCCGTGACTCGTAGTGGGCCCGGGCCCGTTCGGCTGACGACGGCCCGGCGGCCAGGATGGCCTGGGCGGCCCAGGTGCCCGTCGCCAGGGCCTGACCGATGCCTTCGCCGGTCATCGGGTCGGTGACCGCCGCGGCATCGCCCGCGAAGAGCACCCGGCCCGAGGTGAGGGGGAGCTCGCCGACCCGGGCCGGGATCGGCCAGGCCCGCGGCGGGCCTTCCGGGCGGGCGCCCGCTCCGAGCACCTCGCGGACGTGGGGCCGGGCGAGGATCTCCCGCCACAGCTGGGCCATGTCGCCGACCTGCCAGGCTCCGCCCCGGCGGATGCCGAACCCGACGTTGGCGGTGCCCTCTCCCACGGGGAACGACCAGGCGTAGCCGGGGAGGAAGTCCGGCTCGAACCAGCAGAACAGTTGGCTGGCCGCCTCGTCGCTCACTCCCCGGACGTACTGCCGGAAGGCGTGCCAGTCCCCCCGGTAGCCGGGTACCGACAGGCCGAGCGCCTTGCGCACCGGGGACCACATGCCGTCCGCTGCCACCAGGTAGCGAGCGACGAGCCGGCGCCCGTCGGTGAGGCGCACCTGTACCAGGTCGCCGCGAGCGGTGACCTCTTCGCTAGCGACGCCTTCGACGACCTCAGCGCCCACCTTGCGGGTCAGCTCCACCATCGCCGCGTCGAGGTCCCGGCGCCGGGCCACCGCCGCGAACAGCCCGTCACCGGGGAGTGGGAGGTGCACCCGGTGGCCGGCAGGACCGCGTAGCCACACGTCGTGGACCGGCGTCCAGGAGGCCACCGTGGCCGGCTCCAGCCCCAGCGCCTCCAGGCGGCGCAGCGCGCCCGCCGTCAGCCCGTCACCGCAGGTCTTGTCCCGGGGAAAGGTCGCCCGGTCGACAACCACGACCTCGCGACCTGCCCGTGCCAGCGTGATGGCCGCGGCGGTGCCCGCCGGGCCCGCGCCGACGACGGCGACGTCGGCGAGGAGGGTCAGGGGTGGGGTCGAGGCCACCCAGGGAGGCTATTCGCGCCCCGGCAGGGGCCGGCCTGGCCCCCAGGGGTCTTCGTGGTCCGCCACGACGTTGCCGTCGAGGTCGTGGTCGACACCGGGCGTGGGGTCCCAGGCCCCCTCGCGGCGGAGGTCCGGAGGGGGTGCGAACTCGAAAGCCCGCTGCGAGGCGGAATCCCAGTGGCTCTGGAACACCCCGCCCAGGCCCCCAGATCGCTCGCCGGCAGGCGCCGCCGGGTCCGAGGCCGGCGCAGGCATGTGCTCGGTGCCCGCCCCGTCGGGGAAGGTGCCGTACAGCTCACGCACCACCGGGGGCACGAGCGCCAGGAACTGCTCGACCACCGCCAGGAGGCCCGGCATGAGTGCCGCGTCGACGTGGCTGGTCGAGGCGAGCAGGAAGCGCCCGCGGGTCTCGAAGCGGATCGTGCCCCTGGTGGTGAGGAGGAACTCCATCAGCTGGGGGCTGAGCAGGTCGGTGGCGAACTTGGCGTCGGCGCAACGTACGGCGAAGGTGCGGTTGAACTCCTCGGACTCGAACTCCACGGTCGGCAGTCCGAGCAGGCGGCCGACCCGGTCGGCGAAGGCCCCGCGTTCGATCGTGACGACCGGCCACGCCCCGTTGTGCTGCCCGAACGCGCAGCTGAGGTACTCCCAGCGCCGTCGCTCTCTGCCACGGCGATCGCGGTGTTCCTCGTACCAGCTGTAGTCGAACACCCGCGTCGGGGTGTTCGTGCTCCCTCGCGCTTCGCGCCACATCACGTTCTGGATGGTGCGCCCGTCACCAGCTCGGAAGAGCGGGAAGGGGACGGCGAGGGTGTTGAAGGGATCCACCTCGGAGAATCGCAGGCCTGCGGCCGCGGCCACGCCGGGCAGGGCCCGCGCCCGCTCGGCGCGCAACCAGGCGGCCCAGGCCAGGAGCAGGCCGGCGACCATCAGGGAGACGGTCAGGATGATGCCGGCGAGCACGGGTCAGCCGGGCAGCACGTTGGACGGGTCCCACCGGTCGGCACCCTTGGCCGCGTCCGGCGCCAGCCGCTTCGCGATCTCCTGCGCGGTCTGGGGCTTGCCGTACCGGAAGCCCTGCGCCAGGTCGACGCCGAGCTCGACCAGGAATCGCGCCTGCTCCTCGGTCTCCACCCCTTCGGCCACGGCCAGGCACCCCAGGTCGTGCGCGAGTGAGGCGATGTGCCGGACGATCGCGTGGTCCTCCCGCGCGATGCCGAGCCCGCTCACGAAGAGCCGGTCCACCCGGAGCAGGTCGAGCTTCATCTCCCGCAGGACGCTGAGCGAGGCCTCACCGGTGCCGAAGTCGTCGAGACCGAGCTTGACGCCCTGGTTGCTGAGTGAGCGCAGCCCCGCCCAGACGGCGTCGCGCTGGAACCGGTTGTGGCGGAGCGCAGCTTCGGTGATGTCGAGGCACAGCTGCCACGGCTCGACGCCGTTGGAGTTGATGGCGCTCGTCACCGCGTCGGTCAACCCGCGGTCGGCCAGCTCGTGCGGCCCGACGTTGCAGCTGACGAACAGCTTCGGCACGTCGGGGGAGAGGGATTGCCACGCGGCGAGCTGCCAGCAGGCCTGGTTGAGCACCCAGCGCCCGACCTCCACGATACGGCCGCTCTTCTCGAGTAGCGGCAGGAAGTCGTGCGGGAACAGCATCCCGAGGCTGGTGGTGCCTGGCTGCAGCCAACGGATCAGCGCTTCGACGCCGACCAGCTCGTCGTTGTCGAGGCGCACGATGGGCTGGTAGAAGAGCTCGAACTCACCCTGCTCGAAGGCGTCCTGCAGGCGCCTGTCGTCGATGCGGGTGCTGAACCGGGCCCGCTTGGTCTCGTCGTGGATGATGAACGCGGCGTTGCCCTCACCGCGCGCCTCGACCAGCGCCCCGTACCCGTCCCGGACCATGTCGTCGAGTTCGTCGTAGTTGTCGGTGCTCACCGCGGCCCCGACGATCGGCCCGATGCGGACCGAGGTCCCACCGATGGTGAACGGCTCGGAGAGGTGCTCGATCAGGAACCGGGCGATGGTCTCGGCCCCGGCCACGTTCGGCACCTTGGGGATCACGACGCCGAAGACCGCACCCTCGTAGCGGACGACGGCGAGCCCGGGGACGTCGATCGCCCGAAGGCGCTCGCCGCCGAGCCGGAGGAGCTCGTCACCCACGTCGGGCCCGAGGGTGTCGTTGACGTCGCGCAGCGCGGCTGCTTCGACGAGTGCGAGGACTGCCACGGTGCTCTCGGACTTGCTCTCCTCGACCGCTCGCCGCAGGGCAGGCAGGAGCGCGGCCCTGGTCGGCAAGCCGGTGATGGGGTCGGTGGTCTGATCGGATTCGCTCGGCCCGTCGACGGGTGCTGCCGGGGACCGGAGCAGCCTGCGGAACTTGCCGCCTCGCTCCGCCTCGCCCGCTGGCTGCGCTGGCTGGTTCATCACCGACCCTCCCTCCGGTAGGCAGCACGAATGCTACGCGCCTGACGGTGGGGACGCCGCGTGGATCGGCTCGTCCTGGGCCAGCGGTCGAGCTCGTACGGGCGGGATCTACTCGTAGGCCGCGAGCCGTGCTTGCACCTTGGCGAGCAGCTTCGCCAGCTCCGAGTTGTCTGTGGCGGCCGGGGCGACGACGGTCAGCTCTGTCGCCTGGCTGGCGGCCATGATGTCGTCGGCAGAGGAGACGTTCTCGTTGATGGGGCTGACCACCGGGCTGGCGAGGCCGTCGTTGCCGACCCGGTCCTGGATGCTGACCGGTTGGAGGTCCTCGGTGCTGACCGGTTGGAGGTCCTCGGTGAACTCATCCAGCAGGGCGCCCCGGGCTTCGATGCGCTCCACCTCGGCGACGACGTCGACCTCGTCGAGCCGGTCGAGTGCGTCCAGGGGATTGCGATCGAGTGCCACCTCACCGTTCGACCAGCGGTCGCCTTCGTCCCAGGACGGGCCGGAGTCCCACGACTGATCCGAGCCCCACGACTGGCTCGCGTCGTCCCTCTCGGTCTCGCGGGCGGCCGCCTGGCCGCCCGCCAGCTGCGAGGGCGGTGTCCAGGTGGGAAGGGGCGCGGCAGGTGAGGAGGTCAGCGGGAGGGACGTTTCACCGATGAGATCGAGCGGTGTCTCCGCCTTCGAACGCGTGCCCTTGCCAGCGCCTGCCCCCGCTCCATCGGCCGTGCGCCGCAGGACGACCACCCCGGCGAGCACGCCCGCCACCAGGACCCCCACGCCGGCGAGGGCATCCACCTTCAGGAAGACCACCGCGGCGACGAGCGCGATGACCGCGACTCCGGCGATGGTCTTTGCTTGTCTTCCCACTCGATCACCTCCGCGTTCGCGGCTTTCGCGGCGTGCACACCGGGACCCGCGACGGCGGGTACCACCTCTACGTCCTCTCTATCGGCAGATCGTGGCGGTTCTCCAGCGCGAAATTGCCCGAATGGGCCGGGCGCCGGGGGACCGGGTGGACGGCGAGCCGGCCTAGGAGCGCGGCAGCCCGAGGATCCGCTGGGCGATGACGTTCTTGTTGACCTGGGTGGTCCCCCCGGCGATCGTCAGGGCCCGGGTGTACACCCGGTCGCGACCCCATTCGCCGGCGTTGGCGTCGGGGCCGAGCAACTCGGCGGCGATCAGGCCCAGGTCCTGCTCCAGCTCGCTCCACACCAGTTTGGCGACGCTCGACTCGGGGCCCGCCGCCCGGCCGTGGAGCGCACCCGACACGGCCCGTTCCGCGAGCAGCTTGAGGTACTCGCCTTCGAGGTACGCCCGGGCCAGGCGCCGGCGCACCCCCGGGTCGCTGGTGAGGGGCCGACCGTCGACCTGCAGGTCACGAGCGGTGCCGATCAGCCTGCCGATCTTGGCCCGCACCCCGAGGTGCAGGTTGGCCACCCCGGCCCGCTCGTGGGCCAGGGTGGTCATCGCCACCCGCCAGCCCTCGTTCTCCGGGCCGAGCAGGTTGCCCACCGGCACCCGCACGTCGATGAAGAGGATCTCGTTGAACTCCCGCTCACCGGTGATGGTGACGAGGGGCCGCACCTCGATGCCCGGCGTGGTCATGTCGACCAGCAGGCAGGAGATGCCGCGGTGGCGGGGCGCGTCCGGATCGGTGCGCACGAGCAGCTCGCACCAGTTCGCCACGTGCCCGAAGGTGGTCCAGACCTTCTGCCCGTTCACCACGTAGACATCACCGTCGCGCCGGGCGGTGGTCGTGAGCGACGCCAGGTCCGATCCGGCCTCGGGCTCGGAGAAGCCCTGACACCAGATGTCGTCGCCGCGCAGCATGCGGGGGAGCAGGGTGCGCTTCTGGTCCTCCGTGCCCCATTCGAGGATCGAGGGGGCGATGTTGGCGATGCCGATGGGGTTGAGGGTGGGCGGTGCGCCGGCCCGGTGCATCTCCTCGGCCCACACGACCTGCTCGATCAGGCCCGCCCCCCGCCCCCCGTATTCGACCGGCCAGGCGATTGCCGCGTAGCCCGCGTCCGCGAGCAGAGCGTTCCACTCCCGCATGCGGGAAAGCCACTGCTCGCCCGCCTCTGGTTCGTAGCCGAGGCCCCTGAACCGGTCGTCGAGGTGGGTCTCGAGCCAGGTGCGCAGCTCGCATCGGAACGCCTGGACGCTGGCGGGCTCGGTGAAGTCCACGGGAAGAATCCTGACGCTCACGTCATACTTTGGCAATGCCCGAAGGGGGTGCGGTCAGGGGGGGAGCGATGAGCGGGGACACCACCGAGCTGGAGGAGCGCTACGGGCCGCGGGCCCAGGCCGGGCGGCGCCCCGACGCGGTGGCCCTGATCGTCGACGGGGCCGAGACCACCTACCGGGAGCTCGACGACCGCTGCCGCCGGGTGGCGCACGCGCTGGCGGCCCTCGGTGTGGGGCAGGGCGACCGGGTGGCGGTCATGCTGTCTAACTCCCGGGAGTGGTTCGAGACCGTGCACGGCATCGGGCGCCTCGGCGCCATCGCCGTGCCGGTCAACATCCACTTCAAGGCCCAGGAGGCGGGCCACGTCGTGGCGGACTCGGGTTCGAAGGCGGTAGTGGCCGAGGCCGGCCTCCTCGGTGCGCTGGCCGACGTGGCCGGCGTCCCCCGGCTGGTGGTCGGCGTCGACGGCGAGCACTCCTACGAGGCCGCGCTGGCCAGTGCCCCCGCCGGTGACGTCGAGGTGGTGGGCGATGCCTGGCCGACGACCATGCTGTACACCTCGGGCACCACCGGCAGGCCCAAGGGCGTGGCCATCGGGGAGGGGGACTTCCGCCGGTCGGCGGCCGGGGTGGCCATGATGGGCATGCGCTGGCGGATCGGGCCCGACGACACCTACCTGCTGGTCGGACCGAGCTACCACGCCGGACCCGCCATCTGGGCCCAGGTGCACCTCGCGGTCGGCGGCCGGGTGGTGGTGATGCGCAGGTGGGACACCGAGGAGTGCCTCCACCTGATCGACGCCCACCGGGTGACGATCACCCACATGGTGCCGGCCAACTTCATCCGCATCCTCGAACTACCAGAGGATGTTCGTGACCGCTTCGACCTGTCGTCGTTGCGGGTAGTCCTGCACGCCGCGGCGCCCTGCCCGGTCCCGGTGAAGCGGCGGATCATGGAGGTGTTCCCCCCCGGACACGGTGTGGGAGTACTACGGCGCGTCCGAAGGTGGCGGGACCTCGATCGGGCCGGACGAGTGGCTGCGCAAACCGGGCTCGGTGGGCAGGCCGTACCCCGGCAACGAGTTCCGGATCCTCGACGACGAGGGCAACGAGCTGCCCCCTGGTGTGAGTGGGAGGATCTGGGTGCGGACCGCCGGATCGAGCTTCGAGTATCACAACGACCCGGCCAAGACCGCCCGGACCTACCGCGAGGGAGGGTGGTTCTCGGTCGGGGACGTGGGGTACCTCGACGAGGACGGCTACCTGTTCCTCACCGACCGCGCCTCCGACATGGTGATCTCCGGCGGTGTGAACATCTACCCCCGCGAGATCGAGGACTGCCTCCACCAGCACCCCGACGTCGCGGACTGCGCGGTGTTCGGCGTCCCGGACGACCGGTGGGGCGAGTCGCTCGTGGCCGTCGTACAACGACGCGCCGGGAGCACCCTCGGTCAGGCCGAGGTGGTCGAGTGGGTCCGTACCAACCTCGCGGACTACAAGAAGCCCCGGCGGGTGGACTTCGTGGACGAGCTGCCGCGCGATCCCAACGGCAAGGTCGTCAAGCGCAGGTTGCGGGAGCGCTACCTCAGCTCGGGGTGAGCCCGTCGAGCAGGTCCGAGAGCAGCTCGTCGAGCCACGCCACGGAGCGGGCGATGGCCGATCGGTAGCCTTCCTCCTCGATCCGGGGACCGACGATCTCGAGGTCGAAGACCCCGCGGTAGCCGGCGTCGAGGAGCTGGCGGATGATCCGCCGTAGTGGCATGTCGCCGTCGCCGGGCACCAAGCGGTCCGGGGTGCGGTGGGTGCCGATGGCGTAGTCGCTCACCTGCACGAGGTGGATGGCGTCGATCCCCGCGCCGATCGTGCCCTCCAGGTTCCGCTCGGCCCAGCAGGCGTTGAGCTCCATGCACACGCCCATGTCGAGCCGCCAGCCGAGGTCGATCGCGTCGCGGAGGGTGTGCACGAACCCCACGTCGGTGCGCAGCGGGTTGGTGTGCTCGAGCAGCAGCAGCAGGCCCTCCCGCTCGGCCTCGGCGATGGTGCCCCGCATGGCCTCGGCGAGGGCATCGGCGGCCCGCTCCCAGGTGAGATCGCCCGCGGGACCGGTGGTGAACACCACCACTTCGGGTCGCAGCGCCAGCGCGGTGTCCATCACCACACCGGCCATCTCGCGCTGCGCGGGCCATCGTTGCGGTTCGGCCAGGGTGAACGGGCCGGGCACCAGGAGGTTGGTCACCCGCAAGCCGGTCCGGACCACCCGTTCGGCCGCGCCGATCGGATCGCCGGTAGCGGCCAGCTTGTGGTAGGCGACACCGACCGACTCGATGCCGGCTTCCTCGTAGAAGGCGAGGTCTTCGTCGAGCGACCAGTTCCAGCTCGAGACCTGGCTCACCGAGACCCGCGGGTGCATGGCGCCGGCCCTCATCCTCGGGCGAACGAACCGGCCCGGGTGACGGTGCTGCCGCCGTCGACGGGGAGGTCGATGCCGGTGACGAACGCCGCCTCCTTGCTCGCCAGGTAGAGCGCGGCGTGGGCGATGTCGTCGGGGCGGCCGAGCCTCGTGGCCGGCATGGCTTCGAGCTCCCCCGGGGATCGCGGGATGGGGTCACGGTCGTGGTCGTCGGGGACGATGTGGCCAGGGCTGATGCTGTTGGCGCGGATGCGCTCGGCGGCGTAGTCGAGAGCGATGGATCGGGTGAGGGCGTTGAGCCCGCCCTTGGCCGCCAGGGACGCGGCGTGGCCCGGGGAGCCCCGGGCGGCGGCGCTCGGGGAGATGTTGACGATCGCGCCGTGCTGCGCGTCGAGCATCGGCCCGATGGCGGCGCGGCACAGCCACATGGCCGCGCTCAGGTCGACCCGGAGGATGGCGTCCCATGCGGCGGTGTCGAGGTCGTGCACGGCGGCATCGGAGGTCGCACTGGTCGCGGCGTTGTTGACGAGCACGGTGAGCCCCCCGAGCTCCTCCACCACCCATGCCACGAGGTCAGCGCACTCGCCTTCGATCGAGAGGTCGGCGGCGCGGTACACGGCCGTGCCGCCCGCCGCGGTGATCTCTTCCACGAGCCCGGCCCCTCGAGCGGCGTCGCAGCCGGTGACCGCCACGATGGCGCCCTCGGTCGCGAACCGGGTGGCGATGGCGCGGCCGATGTCCCCGGTCGCTCCGGTGACCAGCGCGATCTCGCCGGCGAGCCGACCCCCTCGGGCGCTCATGGCCGCACTCTAGGGCTCGGCCGGGCGCCGGCGTCCGTCTCTCGCTGGATCGTCACGGCTCCGATCCCGGGGATCGCCCTGCACGTCGGGCAGCCGCGACCGCAGGGGGGAGTCGTCGGTGAGCTCACGCGCCTCCAGGGGGCGCATCATCAGATCCAGTGCCAGCCAGATGGTCTTCGAGAAGGGGAAGAACGCGAACGGGACCACCGCGGCGACGCCGACCGCCGCGAGCAGCAGCGGTCCGGCCGGCACGTCCGGATAGGTGCTGAAGACGCCGACGAAGAGCGTGATGAGCAAGACGCCGAAGCTGACGATGGTGTTGATCCCCAGATCACCGGTCCAGTGGCCCTCGATCCGCTCGAAGCGCAGGCCGCAGCCCGGGCAGCGCTCGCGCATCGTGAACCAGCGCCGGAAGAGATGGCCGTGCCCGCAGACCGGGCAGTGCTTCATGCACCCCCGCGCCAGCATGCGCCCGTAGCTGGGCAACTCCGGTGGGACATCCAGGGGATCGGCGCGCCTGGCCATGCCACAGCATGCCCGGCCCCGATCAGAGGCGTGCGCGCTCGCCACCGAGGCGCTCCGCCACCACGGTTCCGGGAGGGTCCGGGAGGGGAGGCGGAGCAGCACCGCCACAACTAGAACGCGTTACATTCCTGTGTGTGGACATCGAGGACACGCCCGAGGAGGCCGCCTTCCGGGCCGAGGCGCGGGCGTGGCTCGAGATCCATGCCATCCCCAAGGGACATCCCGACGACTTCTCGCGGGGCTTCTTCACCGTGGCCGCCGACTGGGACCAGCTCGACCGCCAGGCTCGCGCGTGGCAGCGACGCCTCTTCGACGGCGGGTGGGCAGGGATCAGCTACCCCAAGGAGTACGGCGGTCGTGGGGGAACGACGATCCAGGAGCTGATCTTCGCCCAGGAGATGGCGCGCTTCGGCGTCCACAACGGTCCGTTCGCGGTGGCCCACACCATGGTGGGACCGGCGATCCTCGAGTTCGGCACCGAGGACCAGCGCGAGCGCTTCATCGAACCGATGCTGCGCGGTGACGAGGAGTGGTGCCAGCTGTTCAGCGAGCCCGGAGCGGGCTCGGACCTGGCCAGCCTCACCACCCGAGCGGTGCGCGACGGCGATGAGTGGGTGGTCAACGGCCAGAAGGTGTGGACCTCCAGTGCGGATCGCTGCGAATGGGGGATCCTGCTGGCGCGCACCGATCCCGCCGCGCCGAGGCATCGAGGCATCACGTACTTCCTGCTCGACATGTCGACACCGGGCATCGACATCCGCCCCCTGCGGCAGATGACCAGTGATTCGCACTTCAGCGAGGTCTTCCTCACCGACGTGCGCATCCCCGCGGTCAATGTGCTCGGCGGCGAGGCGGGGGTCGGCAACGGTTGGCGAGCGGCGATGCACACGCTGGCCAACGAGCGGAACATGATCGGCAGCGCCTCGGCCGACGACGACGTGGCGGGCCTGCTGGCCCTGGCTCGGGAGGCGGGGCTCACCGGGGATCCGCTGGTCCGCCAGGAGCTGGCTCGGGTCCACACCGCGGTGTCGGTGCTGACCTATCTCGGCTACCGCATGCAGACCGCGCTCAGTCGGGGTCAGCAGCCGGGGCCCGAGACGTCGGTGCTCAAGCTCCGCTACGGCCAGCACCTGCGCCACTCGACGAACCTCGCCAAGGCACTCCTCGGTGCGCAGGGCATGCTCGACGGTGAGCAGGGGCGGTGGTCCGGCTACTTCGGCTACCGGTTCGTGTGGGCACCGCACAGCGGTATCGCCGGCGGCACGAACGAGGTGCAGCGCAACATCATCGCCGAGCGGGTGCTCGGCCTGCCGGGCGAGCCGCGACCTCCCGCCGTGCAGGCTGCGGTCCCCGGACTGGCGACGGGCGATCACTAACCTCGCCGGGGTGACCATGGCCGACCTGACCGCCACCGATCAGCTCACCAAGAGCCAGGCGGCTCGCCGCCAGCGCGTGGTGGCGGCTGCGCTGGAGCTCGGCGCGGAAGGTGGGTACGACGCGGTGCAGATGCGTGACGTCGCCACCCGGGCCAACGTCGCCCTGGGCACGATCTACCGCTATTTCTCCTCCAAGGACCACCTGCTCGCCGCGGCGCTCGTCGAGTGGGCGCGCGACCTGGAACGACGGGTCGCGGTGCGCCCACCGCGAGGTGACACCACCGCCGAGCGGGTGGTCGACGTGCTGCGCCGGGCCACCCGGGCGATGGAGAAGGAGCCGAGGCTGAGCGCGGCGGTGGTCACAGCGCTCTCCTCGAACGACCCGAAGGTCGCCGACTGCCAGCGCGAGGTCGGCATCGTGATGGATCGCATTCAGGGCCTCGCCTTCCCGAGTGACTTCGATCCAGCGCTGCAGCGGCGGATCACCCGCGCGCTCGGCCACGTGTGGTTCTCCTCCCTGGTGGGATGGGTCAACGGCTGGGTGGGCATCAGCGAGACGGGCGACGAGCTGGACTCGGCCGCCCACCTCATGCTTGACCAGTTCGGCTGAGCAGGCGCACGCTCCAGCTCAGGCTCAGCCGGCGCCGGCCTCGGTCCGGCCCTCGAGCAGCTCGGCCGCGAGCGCTCGGACCCGCCGATCGATCTCGTCGCGGATGGGCCGCACCTGCTCGACCGGCTTGCCCGCGGGGTCGTCGAGCTCCCAGTCGAGGTAGCGCTTCCCGGGGAAGAAGGGGCACTCGTCGCCGCAACCCATGGTGATCACCACGTCGGAGGCCTCGACGGCGTCGGCGGTGAGCTTCTTCGGGTGGGCGCCGGCGGCCAGCAGGTCGATGCCGACCTCGGCCATCGCCTCCACCACCGCCGGGTTGAGCGTGCCCGCGGGTGCGCTGCCTGCCGAGCGCACGTCGATGCGGCCGGCGGCGTGGCGTTCGAGCAGGGCCGCGGCCATCTGTGAGCGCCCGGCGTTGTGTACGCACAGGAACAGCACCGAAGGCCTGGGGGTCATCGGGTGGGATCCTCCTCGTAGGGGCGCGGCAGGTCCGCGGCGATGGTGTCGGGGTCGGGGAACAGGACGCGGATCAGCCCGAGCGCCGCCACCAGGCCTGCGGCCTGCGCGGCGAGGAACGCCGGCACCGAGGCGGGGGCGATGCCGGCGAAGGTGTCCGACAGGGTGCGGGCCAGGGTCACGGCCGGGTTGGCGAACGACGTCGACGACGTGAAGAAGTACGCGGCTCCGATGTAGGCCGCGACGGCCACGGGGATCCACGAGCGCTGCGTGGAGCGCACCACCCCGAAGACGACGAGCAGCAGGCCGAGCGTGGCCACCGACTCCCCGAGCAGCAAACCTCCTCCACTGCGATCGACGGTGGAGGTGCTGACGGCGGGCAGGCCGAACATGAGGTTGGCCACCACCACGCCGGCACCCGCTCCGGTGACCTGGGCGCCGATGTACAGCGGGGTCTCCGAGCGTGGGAGTGTGCCGGAGGCGAGCATGGCCAGCGTGACGGCCGGGTTGAGGTGCGCGCCGGACACCGGCCCGAGGGCCGCCAGCAGCGCGAGCAGCGCACCGGCGGTGGCCACGGCGTTGATGAGCAGCTGCAGGCCGACATCACCCGTGAGTCGGGTGGCCATGATGCCCGACCCGACGACCGCAGCCAGCAGGAACGCGGTGCCGGTGAGCTCGGCGAGGAGGCGGCGCGAGAGCGGCTGGTCGCTCACCGGCAGCAGGGTGCACCGGGCGTGGTGAGCGCCAGGCCGCCGGCCGGGTCGGGGTGACCGAACGACTCGGCGTCCGCGAGGACCGTGTAGACCTCCCACCGGGCACCGTCGGGATCGGTCACCCACACCTTGTCCTGCACCGCGTAGCAGCAGGTGGTCTGCTCTTCGACGTCGGTGCCGAGGCCGCTGCGGGCGAGCCGGGCGGTGGCGGACACCACCTCGTCGGTGCTGTCGACCTCGATGCCGAGGTGGTTGAGGCGCTCGCCCGCTCCCTCGCCGGTCTCGAACAGCACCAGCTTGAGCGGGGGATCGGCTACCGCGAAGTTGGCGTACCCGGGCTTGCGCTTGGCCGGCTCCACGCCCAGCAGGCGGGAGTAGAAGGCCACGGCCTCGTCGAGGTCGGAGACGTTCAGGGCGAGCTGCACTCGGGACATCGGGGCCTCCTCGCACACGCCGGGCACCTGCCGGCTGATAGATTGATGACCTTCGATACCATACCAAAGCATCAAAGCATCGATACACGTCAATATGTAGGGAGTGTGCCACCCGTCCCATCGAGGGAGGTCGCCGTGGCCGGACACCGCCAACCCGCCGTCGAGCTCCACGGGTGCTGCCCGTCGGTCGCCGGGGCCCCACTCAGCGAGCACGAGGCCAAGGCGCTCGCTGATGCCTTCGCCGCGCTCGCGGATCCCGTACGGGTGCGCCTACTGTCGATCATCGCCTCCGCCGAGGGCGGGGACGTGTGCGCCTGCGACCTGGTCGAGCCCGTCGGGCGGAGCCAGCCGACGGTCAGCCATCACCTGAAGGTCCTCCACCAGGCGGGCCTGGTCGATCGGGAGAAGCGGGGCACCTGGGTCTGGTATCGGGCGGTCCCCGAACGCCTCCGGGCCTTGCAGCAGGCGCTCGCGCCCTCCTGATCGCCACGCCCGGCCCTCGCCGTGACCAGCGGGGGTTGCTCGTCGCGTGCCGCCGACCTCGGAGCCGGCCGGCGCGACCAGTAGCGTCCGGGGACCATGAGCACGCACGCCGGCAGCGCAGCGCAGGGGCCGATTCGCCCCCAGGTCACGGCCGACTCGAGGAGCTTCTGGGCAGGATGCCAGGAAGGTGTCCTTCGGCTCCCGGCGTGCAGGGACTGTGGCTACGTGCTCTACCCGCCAGGGCCGGTCTGCCCCCAGTGCCGCTCCCGCTCCCTCGGCCCGAAGTACCTGGAGCCCGAGGGTCGCGTCTACAGCCTGAGCGTCAGCCACCAGCCGGCGCGACCGGACCTGGCAGTGCCCTACACCATCGTCATCGTCGAGCTCGACGCCGCGCCCGAGGTGCGCATGACCATGCGGGTCCGCCCCGCGGACCAGCACGCCGGGTTGGCGATCGGCGATCCGGTGCGCATCGGTTTCGAGCAGGTCGACGAGGAGTTCGCCGTGCCGGTCGCCGATCCGCTGGCCGGCGAGGCGGGAGGCGATCGCCATCGCAGCGAGCTGGGCCGGGTCACCTTCGCCAAGGTGTCGGGTGGCAAGCCGGAGCACCGGGCGGTGATCGCCGGGGTGGGCCAGTCGGAGGTCGGCCGGCGGCTGATGCGCAGCGAGCTCGACCTGACCGTCGACGCCGCGCTGGCGGCCATCGCGGATGCCGGCCTGGCGCCTGGCGACATCGACGGCATCGCCGCCTACCCGGGTGCGGGCATCGGCCCGCCGGGCTACGCCGGGCCCCACACCGACCAGGTCGCCGCGGCCCTGGGGCTCGAACTGGCTTGGCACCGGGCCGGGGCCGAAGGCGCCGGCCAGCTCCAGCCGATCATCGACGCGGTGCTCGCCGTGGCCGGCGGGTTGTGCACCCACGCACTCGTGTACCGCACCAGCATCGAGTCGACCGTGGGCGCCTTGATGCGGGCCGGGGCCATGGCCCCACCGCCGGTCGGCCCCGCCGGGGGCTTCGCCGAGTGGCTGCTGCCCTTCGACGCGGTCACCCCTGCGCACTGGCTGGCGCCGTATGCGGCCCGCCACCAGCACCAGTTCGGCACCACCCGGGCACAGCTCGGCGCCGTCGCGCTCACGGCCCGGGCGAACGCGGCTCGCACCCCGGGAGCGGTGATGACCGAGCCGTTGACCATCGAGGACTACCTCGGGTCCCGCCCGATCGCCACACCCCTGCACCTGCTCGACTGCGACGTGCCCGTCGACGGTTCCACCGCGGTGGTGGTGTCGCGGGCCGATCGGGCCGTCGACCTGCCCGGTCCGGCGGTGAGGATCGAGGCGATGGGGACCGGCGTGGGGCTGCGGCCGTCGTGGCACCAGTGGCCGGATCTCACCACCATGGCCGCGTCGGGTGCCGCGGCCACCATGTGGGCCCGCACCGACCTCGCCCCTGCGGACGTGGACGTGGCCCAGCTCTACGACGGCTTCAGCTTCCTGGCGCTGTTCTGGCTGGAGGCGCTCGGGTTCTGTGAGCACGGCGACGGGGGCCCCTTCGTCGAAGGAGGCGGTCGCATCGCGCTCGGCGGGGAGCTGCCCCTGAACACCGGCGGTGGGCAACTCAGCGGGGGGCGCCTCCACGGGTGGGGACTACTGCGAGAGGCCTGCCTGCAGCTGCGGCGGCAGGCCACCGGCCGCCAGATCGAGGCGGAGGTGGCGATGGTGAGCACCGGTGGCGGCCCGGTCGCCGGTTGCCTGCTGCTCACCCGTGCCGGCTGAGACAGATCGCGATGCGGTTGGCGGCGCCGCTCTCGACGACGGCGCGGGACTAGGGTGAACCACCGTTCAGTTCCTCGAACGGGAGTCCATCCACGTGAGCGACGACGAGAGCCGTCAGGTATCGACTGGGGCATGGGGGCAGGACACCGATGTCGCCCCCCGGGTCGCGGTGGTGACCGGCGCGTCCGCCGGCATCGGGCGAGCGATAGCGGTGGGCCTCGGTGAGCTGGGATGGACCGTCGCCATCGGCGCTCGGCGCGCCGACCGCCTGGAGGAGACCGCGGCAGCGGTACGGGCCGCAGGCGGCACGCCCTGGTCACACCCCCTGGACGTCACCGACGACGCGTCGGTCGACGCCTTCTTCGCTGACCTCGAAGCCGAGCTGGGGCCGGCGCACGCGGTGGTGAACAACGCCGGCGTCGGCTACCTGGGCGCCATCGCCGAGACGACCACCGAGCGCCTGCGGGCCGCGGTCGACACCAACCTGCTCGGTGCTCTTTACTGCACCCGCGCCGCCACGGCGGCGATGCTGCGCGCCGGCATCGCCGGCGACGTGGTGTTCATCAGCAGCGACTCGATCCAGCAGCCCTACCCGCACATGCTCACCTACGGGGCCACCAAGGCCGCGATCGAGTACCTCGCCGCGGGGCTCGACGTCGAGCTCGGCGGCACCGGCATCCGGGTGACCACGGTGCGGCTCGGGCCCACGGTCAGCGAGTTCAACACCACCTGGACGGACGAGGACATGATCGCCTTCATGCACGCCTGGGAGCGGCTGGGCATCAAGCAGGACTTCAACTACATCCCAGCCGAGGCGGTGGCCCACGCGGTGATCACCGCCCTGAGCGCGCCCCGGGGCACCAAGGTAAGCCTGCTGTCCGTGCGCCCCGAGGTGACCCGCAGCGCCGATCCCCGCCAGATGTGGGCCGACGCCGCCGACCAGGGGCGCAGCCGGGCCAGGGCGAGCCGCGACGCGAAGGGGCGCTGAGGTGGCCCGCACCGACCGCAGCACGGCGGAGTCCCTTCGCGACCAGCGGCGCCGGGAGAAGGACCGGGTGAGCCGCCAGCACATCCTCGACGCCGCAGAGCGGGTGTTCGGCCGCAAGGGCTTCCACAACGCCACCTTGAAGGAGGTGGCTGAGCAGGCCGAGTTCTCGGTCGGCGCGCTCTACGGGTTCTTCGACGGCAAGGACGACCTTTTCGCCCAGGTTCTCGAACGCCAGGGGCGAGCACTGCTGTCGGCGATGGAGCAGGCGGCCGGCGAGGAGGGATCGGCGAGGGGGAAGCTGCATCGGATCGCCGACGCGCAACTTGACTACTTCCGGCAACGGCCGGACTTCTACCGGTTGTTCGAGCGCGAGCTCGGCGGGGCGACGTGGACGTTTCGAGCCAGCCTCAACGAGGCGGGCTTCGAGCGCTATCGCGAGGTGATGTCGTTCGAGGCCGGCATCTTCCGCGAGGGAGTGGAGGCCGGTGAGCTGCGTGCCGGGGATCCCGAGATCATGGCGGCGCTGTTCTCCGGGATCATGCAGGCCTACATCGCCCAGTGGGTGTTCGGGCTGGACACCCGGGGGCGCTCCGCGGTGGAGGAGGCGTTTCCGGTGGAGGCACTGCACGAGCTGATCGACCGGGCGTTCGCCGCCGGGTGAGCGCACTGGGCCGCAGGTCCGCGAGGCGGGCCGGACGCAGGAGGAGGGCGTGATGCGTTTCGAGGGGAAGGTGGCCGTGGTGACCGGCGCCGGCCGGGGCATCGGGGAGGCCTACGCCAAAGGGCTGGCCCGGGAGGGCGCGGCGGTGGTGGTGGCCGAGCTCGACGCCGACCAGGGCGAGCGGGTGGCGGGCGAGATCCGGTCGGCCGGCGGGCGAGCCGAGTTCGTGCCCACCGACGTGTCCGACGAATCCTCCACGAGGGCGATGGGGGAGGCGGCCCGGGAGGCGTTCGGCGGCGTGGACTACCTGGTCAACAACGCGGCGATCTACGGCGGCATGAAGATCGAGAGCCTGCTCAAGGTCGACTGGAACTACTACAACCGCTTCATGGCGGTGAACATGAACGGCGCGGTGCTGTGCACCCGGGCGGTGTACAAGTCGATGCACGAGCGCGGTGGGGGAGCGATCGTCAACCAGTCGTCGACCGCGGCGTGGATGGGTGCCGGCTTCTACGGGATCGCCAAGCTGGCCCTGCACGGCATCACCCACACCCTCGCCAGCGAGCTGGGCTGGCGCAACATCCGGGTGAACGCCATCGCGCCGGGCCCCACTGACACCGAGGCCACCCGCAGCACCGTCGACGAGGGCATCCTGCAGTCCATCGTGTCGGGCATGCCGCTCAAGCGCCTGGGCACGGTGGACGACATGGTCCATGCCTGCCTGTTCCTGCTCTCCGACGAGGCGTCGTGGATCACGGGCCACATCCTCAACGTCGACGGCGGCCAGGTCATGCGGGTCTGATCGCGCCGCCCGCGTCGCGCTAGACAACGCGGATGGACTTCGGCCTGTTCGCTCCCACCGCCAATCCGTTCTCGACCCCCGAGTGGCTCCAGGCTCTCGGGCGGGGAGCCGAGGAGCTCGGGGTGCACTCGCTGTGGGTGCCAGAGCACGTGGTGCTCTTCGACGACTACGCCTCGCGCTACCCGTACTCGGCGGACGGCAGGATCCCCGCACCGCCGGGCTCGGGGATGCTCGAGCCCTTTACCACCCTGTCGTTCCTCGCCGCGTGCACCTCCACGGTGCGCCTCGGCACCGCGATCTGCCTGCTCCCCCAGCGCAACCCGGTCTACGCGGCGAAGGAGGTGGCCACCCTCGACTGGCTGTCGAACGGTCGGGTCGACTTCGGCATCGGGGTCGGCTGGTTGAAGGAGGAGTTCGAGGTGGTCAACGTTCCCTGGGAACGGCGAGGGGCGCGCACCGACGAGTACCTCGAGGTGATGAAGGCCCTCTGGTGCGAGGATCCCTCCAGCTACCAGGGCGAGATCTACACGCTGCCACCGTGCAACATGCATCCCAAGCCGCTGCAGGCGCCGCACCCGCCGCTGCACATGGGGGGCGAGAGTGACGCCGCCCTCCGGCGGGTGGCGCGCACGGGGCAGGGCTGGTTCACGTTCAACCGCCTGCCGGCGGAGGTGCCCGAGGGTCTGGAGCGGCTGGGCCGGGCGCTGGAAGCCGCGGGGCGCGACCGCTCGGAGGTGACGGTCACCGTGTGCCCGTACTTCAACGGCTGCACGCCGGAGATGGTCGAGCAGTACGCGGAGGCGGGTGTGGACCAGGTGGTGGCGCTTGTCTTCGCCATGACGGCAGAGGACATGGCCCCCGCTCTGGACCAGCTCCGACCCTGCGTGGAGCGGGCTCGGTCTCTCTCGAGCTGAGCCAGGTCAGCTGGTCGCGTACCCGCCGTTGATGGGGATGGTCTGGCCGGTCACCCACGAGGCTTCGTCGCTGGCCAGCCACAGCACCGCGGGGGCGATGTCCGCCGGTGCCCCGATGCGGCCCACGGGATACCGGCGGGCCATCCGCTGGACGAGCTCCGGGTCCCCACCGGGAGGGCCGAGCGTGCCGAGTGCCAGGGCGTTGACCGTGACCCCGTGGGGGGCGACCTCCTTGGCGAGCGCCCGGCTGAAGCCGGCCGCACCGGCCTTGGCCGCGCAGTAGACCGCCAGCAGACCCTCACCCGTGCGGCCCGCGTCGCTCACGATGTTGACCACCCGGCCCCAGCCACGCTCCACCATCCCGCCGACGGTGGCGTGGCAGCAGTGCAGGACCCCATAGAGGTTGATGTCGATCCACGCCCGCCAGCTCTCCGGGCTGGTCTGGTGGAACGGGAGCAGGTCCCAGGACGGGTTGGGTGGGACTCCCGCATTGTTGACCAGGATGTCGACCGGCCCGAGCCGCGCCTCGGCCTCCGACACCATCTGCCCCACCGCCTCGAGATCGGTGACGTCGGCCTCGATGGCGATCGCCATGCCACCGGCGGCGCTGATCGCGCTGGCCACGGCCCCGGCGCGATCGGGGAACAGGTCGTTGACCACCACCGCCGCGCCGTTGTTCGCGAGCACCCGCGCGATCTCGGCGCCGAGGTTCTGGCCGGCGCCGGTGATCAGCGCGACCCTGCCGCTCAGGTCGAACATCCGACGAGTCTGACGGTCGGCCAGAGCAAGGGTCAAGAAAACTGAACGACGGTTCACACCTCGCCGCCGGCCCATCCAGCGGTGAGGGCAGCCGCCGGGTGGCCGCCGGGATCAGCTCGAGCTCGGCCAGGTGATGTCGATGGGCGGGTCGGGCAGCTCGCCGGCCACCAGGTCGGGTAGGTGGTCCCGCAGGCGGTGGGGCAGCAGCGGCACGTCCGAGTCGAGCAGTTCGTCGAGGGCCCACCAGCGATGCCCCCGGAAGGCCATCGCCTCCAGCGCCTCGAGGCCCCGCGGCTGGTGGAGGTGCTCGTCGCCCGGGCGGTCGAGCCAGGCCACGTGCACCCGCTCGTGCTGGTCGAAGTCCCAGCCGCCGAAGCGGAACCGCGCGTGCTGCACCCACACGCACGGCCCGACACGGGCGTCGCGGATGCCGGCCTCCTCCCACAGCTCACGGGCTGCCGCCTCCGCGCTCGACTCGTGCGGGTCCATCCCGCCTCCGGGGATCTCCCACCACGGCGGCTTGGTCCGGTCGGCGGGATCGGAGGCGTTGATGAGCAGCACCCGGTCGCGGGTGTCCAGCAACACGACCCGGGCGGCCCGCCGGCGCAGGGTGAAGGGGCTCACGACGATCCTTCACCGCCGATCCAGTCGAGCCAGGCTCCGTGGGCGTGGGTCCAGGCGAGTGGCGTCGAGTGCTCTCGGCTCCCGCGCCACCACGCCACCCCGACCAGGGTGGCGTCAGTGCCTTCCTCCACCTGCGGGCGGCGAGCAGCGGGAACCCAGGGGATCACGTGCGGGTACTCGGCGGTCAGCAGCACGATGTCGCGACCTGTGCCATGGGCCGCCACCCGGTCGTGCACGTCTTGTCGCCCCTCGCGGGTGAGGTAGGCCAGGGCCCAGGTGGAGAAGACCACCGGCACCGCGCCCGGTGGCAGGTCCTCGATGACCGGATCGAGCAGGTCGAGCACGTCGCCCGTGTGCAGCTGGGGTGGGTGCGGAGCGTGCCGGGCCAGCTCGATCGCCCGCCGGAGCCGCTCCTGCCGGTCTGTCACCCCGGGCCACAGGCAGGCCTCGAGCCATCGGGTCGCATCGGGGTCGCGGACGTCGACCGGGTCGAGGTCGATCCCGGTGCGGGCCACGATGGGCAGCGGACCCTGCGGCAGCGGTGGCGTAGTGGCGCCTTTGAGCTGGCAGTGCAGCCGTACCGGGGAGTGGGGGTCGCCGGTGGTCAGCACGGTGCCGTCTGGGTCGCGGTACTCGATGTGGAAGCGGTCGGCGAGCAGGTTGAGACCTGCGCTGGGCCCGATCTCGACCAGGGCCAGGTCGCGACCGGGGAGCTGTCGGGTGATCCACGCCAGTGAGGGGATGAGGGCCGCGGAGCGCCCGACCTCGTTGGTCTGGATCGAGCAGTTCGCCAGCCGGGTGCGGATCTCCGGCGCCCTGGCGGTGACCAGGTCCCGGAAGGCGGGCCACGGGTCCTGGTCGTGGCCCTGGTAGATCGCCGCCAGGGTCAGTCCGGGTTCGCGCAGCACCAGCTCGTGGACCACCGCCAGCAGCGAGATGGGCAGCATGGAGACCGGCTTGTCCTCGGGGTGCAGCTCGAGGGCCGTGGCGAGCAGGTCCGGGTCCTCGGCCCAGGCCCGGGCGATCCGTTCGTAGGTGGGGCTGTAACCCCGGAAGTTGCCGTCGGCCAGGGCCACGAGCACGCCTGCGAGCTCAGTGGCTGGGTCCGTGCTCCTTGTGGTCATCGTGAAGGAAGCCTACGGCTCATGCTCCGATCACTGCGCTGACCGGTTGGCTCTCCTCTGACGGCGCGTCAGGTCCAGCGGTAGGGTGCGCACATGACCGTGCGTGGGGACCTGGTGTGGGGGACGACACCGCGACTGGTGCACGAGGCAGCCGAGCGGATGGCCGACGCCCCCGCGATCGTCGACGGCGACGTCACGCTCTCGTTCGTGGACCTGCGGGACCAGGCCCGGGCCGCGGCCAAGGCGTTCATCGCCGCGGGGGTGGGGTCCGGCGATCGGGTGTCGATCTGGGCGCCGAACATCTGGGAGTGGGTGGTCGCCCTGCTCGGCCTGCACGCCGCAGGTGCGGTGTTGGTGCCGCTCAACACCCGCTACAAGGGCCACGAGGCGGCCGACGTGCTGGCGCGCAGCGGGGCGAAGGTGCTGGTGACGGTCAACGGGTTCCTGGGCAACGACTACCCGGCCCTGCTGGCGCAGGCTGGCACGCCCGCCACGCTGGAGCGGACGGTGATCCTGCGCGGTGAGGTGCCGGCGAGTGCCCTCGGATGGGAGGAGTTCGTGGCCTCGGGCGGGGCGGTCGACGACGCGGCACTCGACGAGCGCATCGACTCGCTCGGACCGCTGGACCTGAGCGACATCCTGTTCACCTCCGGCACCACCGGCCGACCCAAGGGCGTGATGACCGCGCACGGGCAGAACCTGCGCGCGTTCTCGTCCTGGGCCGAGCTGGTGGGCTTGCGGGAGGGCGACCGCTACCTGGTGGTCAACCCGTTCTTCCACTCGTTCGGCTACAAGGCCGGCATCCTCGCGGGGCTGATGATCGGCGCCACGCTCTACCCGCAGGCGGTGTTCGACGTGCCCGAGACCATGGCCCGCATCGAGCGCGACCGCATCACCATGCTGCCGGGCCCGCCCACGCTGTACCAGAGCATCCTCAACCATCCGGACCTCGGCACCACCGATCTGTCCTCGCTGCGGCTGGCGGTGACCGGCGCGGCGTCGATACCGGTGGAGCTGATCGTCCGTATGCGCGACGAGCTGAAGCTCGAGTCGGTGATCACCGCGTACGGGCTGACCGAGGCCTGCGGGGTGGTGACCGCGTGTCGGGCCGATGACGACCCGGAGACCATCGCCACCACCTCGGGCCGGGCGATCCCCGACGTGGAGGTGCGCTGTGTCGACGACGACGGCGAGGAGGTGGCTCGAGGTGAGCCGGGGGAGGTGGTGGTGCGGGGCTACAACGTCATGCAGGGCTACTTCGACGACCCGGAGGCCACCGCCGAGGCGATCGATGTCGACGGCTGGCTGCACACCGGCGACATCGGGGTGATGGACGATCGTGGGTACCTGCGCATCACCGACCGCAAGAAGGACATGTTCATCGTGGGCGGGTTCAACGCCTATCCGGCGGAGATCGAGAACGTCATGGCCGCTCACGAGGCCATCGCGCAGGTGGCGGTGGTGGGGGCGCCTGACGAGCGTTTGGGCGAGGTCGGGGTGGCGTTCGTGGTGCCGCGACCCGGCGCGTCGATCGACGAGGAGGCGCTCGTGGCGTGGTGCCGGGAGCGCATGGCCAATTACAAGGTTCCTCGCCAGGTGTTGGTGGTCGACGAGCTGCCGCTGAACGCCACGGGGAAGGTACTCAAGTACGAGCTGCGCGAGCGGGCTGCGAGCGAGCTCGGTGGGCGCCGGTAGCCTTCGCCGGGTGGCCCCCTACACCCGTACCGTCCAAGCCCGGATGGTGGACGGCCCCGGCGGGCTGAGGCGGTCGATCGCTCGGGTGGACGACCACTTCCACGGCTTCGAAGTGATCCTGGACCTGCGGCTCGGCGAGGTGGTCGGCGCAGTCGCGTCGTCGCACCGGCACCCCTGGACCACCTGCCCGGGCGCGCTGGCCTCGGTGGCCGCCCTGCGCGGCGATTCCGAGGACGTCGCCCGCCGGCTGATCGCCAGCCCCCGGGAGCACACGTGCGTGCACGTGAACGACCTGGTCTGGTTCGCGGCGCGGCAGCACGAGCGGCGCCGCTACGACGTCGAGGTCACCCCGTACGGGGCGTCGCTGCGGCGTGACGGTGCGCCGTGGTTCGGGTGGCGCCTGGACGGCTGGAGGATCGTGAGCACCGGCCCGTTCGAAGGCCTGTTCGTGCTCGGACCGGAGATTGGTGAGCGCCTCGAGGGCATGAACGCCGACGACGAGCTGCGAGAGGCGATGCGGGTGATGCGCCGGGCGGTCGCGGTGGCCATGGGGTACTTCGAGCTCGACTGGGCGTCCTTCGAGACC
Organism: Rhabdothermincola sediminis; assembly: GCF_014805525.1. Taxonomy (NCBI): domain Bacteria; kingdom Bacillati; phylum Actinomycetota; class Acidimicrobiia; order Acidimicrobiales; family Iamiaceae; genus Rhabdothermincola; species Rhabdothermincola sediminis. Next base: position 144,353 of record NZ_JACFSZ010000009.1, read on the forward strand.
GCGGCGGACATCGAGTGGTCGGCGATGGCAGGGTCGTGCCACACCTTCACGGAAGGTCGCCTCCGCTCGGCGCGCCGCCTAGCGGTGGTGCCGGACACCGTGCTGTTCGCCTGAGGGGTGGTCTGGCCACGGTATGGCCCGTGTGCGGGCTGGGCTCCCGCCGGCGGGGATGTCGCGGATCGTGGTTCGGGGGCTACGGAGGGTCCGCGATGTGACGGATGCCGCTTGAGGGGTGGTGCTGGTCGTTCGTAGCGTCCGGAGCCGCAACGGCGAGGGCGGATCTGGGAGGGCTTCGATGCGCCGTGTGCTCGGTGTGTTGGTGCTCGTCTCGGTGCTCGGTGTCGTGTTCGCCGGGTGTGGTGGCGGGAGTGAGGGGGAGGGGTCGGCGCCGGGCTCGTCGCCGGCTCCTCCGCCGTCTTCGATGGTGGAGTCGACGAGCACCACGACCCAGTCCAGCTCTGATGAGGAGGCGATCCTTGCCTCGGTCCAGGGCTACTGGCGGGCGATCTTGCGTGCGAATGATCCGCCAGACCCGGAGCACCCCGACCTCGAGCGTTACGCGACTGGTGACGCGCTCGAGCGTGCGGTCGCCAACGTGAAGGAGAGGCGAAGCCTGAATCGAGTGATCCGCTTGCCGGCGGAGTCACAGTATCGCCATATGGCACAGGTCGAGACGATCGTCGGGGATCGCGCGACGGTCATCGATTGTGGGGTCGACGACACACTCGTGATCGATGTGCCATCAGGTGTCGTGTTGAACAACGCAGTGGAGACCACGAGATGGCGTACCGAGCTGGTTCGGGTCGACGACACATGGAAGGTGGCCCGCAATTCCGTGCTCGAGGCTTGGCGTGGGGTCGACGGATGCGCGCTCTGACGGTGCTCGTGATCGTTCTGGGTGTCGGGGTTGTCGCAACTGGGCAGTGCGGCGCCGCCTCGAATCGAGAGGAAAACGCGAGCGCGTCGATCGCGTCTGGTTCTCCGACGGCGGTGGTGGTGGTGGGGCCGTCGGGGGAGTTGGGGCGTTTCCGGTCTGGTCGTGGTGGGGGTGGCGGGTGGGTGTGTTCGTATTTCGGTTTCGAGTTGTCGGGGTCGAGTGGGTCGAGCATGGCGGTGGATTATTCGGGTGGGCCGGTCCAGCCGGAGCGGGGGATGCCGTATCTGTTGGCGTGCC